>JAGRGH010000016.1 GCA_020445605.1 Chromatiales bacterium | reverse complement strand
GTCTCGACCTACAGTCCGCTAGGATGCATTTTTTTTGATGCTTTTTTTAAAAAAAGATATGCGTTCATCTGAGAAGTGTTATTTTTAAATATTAGGTTGTAAAGAAAGTTTTTTCGTTTTTTTTTCAAAATATTTTTATTGATAAAAAATAAATAAAAAACAGTTAATCATCAAAATAATTTCCATCATTATCGATGACCTTCTGCCATCTTAATGGCAATTGCCGGATGCCGCTCTCATAAAATTTCTCTGGCTTAAGCTCGAAAAACTGAGTGACGTCTTTTTTGATACTTTGCAAGTCAGTGTAACTTTTCTCCCTCAAGAAGTGCTCCATTGACCGGAATAAGTGATAATCTGATGGAGCCAAGTCTGGCGAATACGCTGGGTGGGGTAAGACTTCCCAGCCCAGGTTCTCGATCGTGGCCCATGTCGTTTTGGCAACATGGGGTCTTGCGTTGTCATGCAGCAGAATCACTTTGCGCTTGCCTTTGCCTCCAAACGGCCGTTTTTTTTTCCAAAGCTTCGCTCAAACGTATTAATTGTTGTGAATAGAGGTTAGCAGTTACTGTTTGTTTAGGTTCAAGAAGCTCGTAGTAAATAATACCCTTCATATCCCACCAGACGCAGAGCATTACCTTTTTTCGATGAATTTCTGGCTTTGGAGTCAAAATCCCCAGTTTTGAATCTAGCAAACCAATTCTGGCAAGTACGTAATTGAAGAGCACCTTGACCGTAAGCGGAGCAAATTGATTTAGTGGCTTGTACCGCATTTTTTTTCAAGTTAAACTCGTATAGCATGCAATGTCGGATGTGCACTTTATCGATAGACATTTTTAACTAATTAAATTTTTGAAATTCAAAATTCAAAAATAACAATGCTATATATAATTTGAAAGAGCAAGAATTTCTCTTTCGAATGATATATAACATGACACATCTAAGTTATCTTTTATTTGAATTTTTGAAATATGAACATAGACGAAAAAACTTTCTTTACAACCTAATAGTGCATGGATTAAATCGAAATTAAATTCTAGAAATAAATATGTGGTCGTGGCCGAGTGGATCGCTTATTCGCCTGACGAGAGCATGGAAGCTCGTAACGCGTCGCGGGTTCGATCCTCGCTAGACACATATAATTTTTCTAGACTAGTGAAATTCAGGC
>JAGRGH010000015.1 GCA_020445605.1 Chromatiales bacterium | reverse complement strand
CTGCAGGTGATACCGTTCACGTTTACACTAGCACAAGTAGACCGAACATTTCAAAAGTATCTGATAGCGTTTATGCAACAGCTACTGTAGTTGCTTAAAACTAATCCGAGGCTTTGCCTCTCAAGTATATATGGGGCTCGTGTAGCCCCTTTTTTATTACCTATCTAATTACAACCTATGGCACATCTTAAAAAAGGCTTACTAGGAACACCAAAAGGTAAAATTGGGAAAATAATGGGCTACTCCAAGAACGGAAAGGGAATAATCCAATCACTACCTAAGACAACTGACGCCTATTCCAGATATTGGTCACTTCTCAAATGGAAAATAGAACAACAACTAACCTACGTTTGGTCTATACTTACTCCAACAGATCAAGCCGCATGGACCTCAGTAGCCCCAGTTGGCCTTACTGGTTTAGAATACATGATACAATGGGCATTAGAATTAATGCAGGAAAGGAAACAGCTAAACGCAGGCGGAGCGGTAATTGATATAGATGGAGCAAACGGCTTTCTCGATTGCTTTGTGGAAGGGAATTTTTATGAAATGAACGCCACTATTACCATACCCCCTAACGATCCTTTTTGGTCAGCAGCTGGGTCTATTCAAATCATTATAGGAAGATGGGCTTTGACTGGTGGGGTTAGCAATTTAACAAGAATCATAGGACCTATAACCCCTCAAACAATCCATGTTCAATGGTCAAATCCAGCTCCGTCATTATATGGGTTCTTTACGTTACAGGTTCGCAGCACAAGCCCAACATTAAGATATTACCCTGTACTAGTACCATCTTTCAACCCATCTTTAGAACTCCCAATAACCTAAAAAATCATGGCTCACCTAAAAAAAGGCATAACAGGCGGCATAGTTAAAAGTATTGGAAACGTAGTTGGCAGAAACTATAAAGGTTTAGCGGTTATACAGTCAAAACCGAAAAAGAAGGAAACCCTGGTTGGTAGCAATTTAAGCGAAAACGGTATTGCCCTACTTAAACTATGTGAATTCTACGATAAAGCTAGGCCAGGTATAGAAATCCTTCTGTCAGCAGAACTACCTGGTACATCATACAACTGGAACGATTTTGTTAAAAGCTACCTACAGAAAAACAACGGAATATTGCCTAACCTGGTAGTTCCAATGGTAACAGGCTCAGATCAATTCAAATCTAATTTTCAAATCCTATGTCCAACAAGCCCGCTTATCAATGAAGTAGAAATCACTTTTGATAAAATGTACTCAATCAAATCAATGTTCCCCAACGCAGAACTACGGTATAGAGTATATAATCAGGCCATCGGTCTCCAGCTCCCCTTCACCACCCCAATTTCAAGTAATAAAGCTACAATCGGATATAATTCCAGTGGTCTGTCCGTAGGCCAATACATGGTATCGATTTACTTTATTAGAGATACAATTAACGGTCTCAGGTCACAAATAGGCTTCTCTATTTTCGTTCAGCCTTAACACTTGCTTTAGATTGCCTAAATGCTTAAATAAATCCTCGTAGCCTTAGTTTGTTCATGGCTTTGTCGTTTGGCCGAATTGTAGTACATTTGATCTGTCAGCCTCAAGGAAATGGCCCCTGCAGGGATGCAAGCCACCAGCGGAGAGCTGATGCAACTCAAAGCAAAATTTGGTTAGTTGTAAGCCTCTGATACTATTTATCTATCAGAGGCTTGTTTTTTATAGATATTCTCTATTAACTTAGTGCCCAGGATACCTTT
>JAGRGH010000014.1 GCA_020445605.1 Chromatiales bacterium | reverse complement strand
TGTTCCGGTTGTCATGCCAATGGCACTGCCGGGTAGCTATGTACGGACGGGATAACCGCTGAAAGCATCTAAGCGGGAAGCCCCTCCCAAGATTAGATCTCCCTGGGCTCTTGAAGCCCCTGAAGGTCCGTCGAAGACTACGACGTTGATAGGCTGGGTGTGGAAGTGCAGCAATGCATGGAGCTAACCAGTACTAATTGACCGTGCGGCTTGACCATATAACACCCGAGCGGTTTGCCGCCGGGCGCAAATGTCCGCACAGCTTGTGCTCGCAACTTCGAATTTGTGGATTGGCATTGCCGGTCCTAAAAAGGTTTGCCTGGCGGCCATAGCGAGTTGGAACCACCTGAACCCATCCCGAACTCAGAAGTGAAACGGCTCAGCGCCGATGGTAGTGTGGGGTCTCCCCATGTGAGAGTAGGTCACTGCCAGGCTTTTAATACGGCCCCCGTCGCGGGTTCGCGGCGGGGGCTTTTCTCGTTTTGTTGACGCCGGTTCTATCGGAACAGCACCCGGTGTGTCGCATGGATCAGCCGGTGCCGGTGATGGCACGAAGCGGCGGAAGGATCAAATACCAACCGAGCATCAGCACCACTCCAGCGACGAGTGGCGAGAAGTCGATTCCGCCGGTGTCGCTCGGCAGCCAGCGGCGAATCGGTCGTAGAAGCGGAGAGGTCAGATCATAGATGACAGTTGCGGCCAAGTTGTAGCCGCCGCCGTTGATCCAGCTGAGAACCACGCGCACGAAAAGTGCCACGAGAAAGACGAATATCGTCAGCTCGACAAGATCGGGAATTGCCCATGCGAACGCCCGCAACGGGTTTGCGGCTGTTTCGGTAAGCACGATGAGCAGTGCGATTTCCAAGGACTTGACGAGCCAAGCCAGCAAGAGGCTTGCAAGATCGAGCCCGCCGAGCCCCGGGATCAGCCTGCGCGCCGGGCGCACCACCGGATTGGTGATTCGCACCAAAAACTGTGACAGGGGGTTGTAGAAGTCCGCGCGAACAACCTGCAACAGGAAACGTAGTAACAGAGCCAGCGCGTACAGGCCAAAGACTACGGAAACGAGAAAAATCAGCGGGTTGGTCAGGTATCCGTTCATTGGGGCTTCTGGTCAAACTGCCTGCCCAGCTCGGCGGAACGGGCACGGGCGGCTTCCAAGGCCAATTCGACAATTCCCTCGATCCCGTTTGCACGAAATGTTTCGATCGCAGCATGGGTTGTTCCGCCTGGTGACGTCACCCGGCCACGAAGAGCGGCGGCAGACTCGCCAGAGTCTCTGAGCATCTGCGCCGCACCTATTGCAGTCTGCACGCAGAGCGCTCGTGCGGATTCAGGGTCCAGCCCCTGGCTGACCGCGGCGCGTTCCAGCAACTCGGCCAGATAGAAGAAGTACGCAGGTCCACTGCCGGAAAGCGCCGTGACCGAGTCAAGGTCGCGTTCTTCGTCGACCCACCGAATGATCCCCACCGCCTCGAACAACTCCGATGCCAACTGGCGCCCCTGTGGATCGACGCGCGTGTTCGCGAAGACGCCGGTCGCGCCGGATCCGATCAGCGCGGGCGTGTTGGGCATTGCGCGCACGACGGCGCATTGCCCGCCGAGCCAGCGCTCGATGGTGGTGGCCCGGATGCCCGCCATGATCGACACGACGGTCTGGTGTCCAGCTTGAAACACCGCCGAGATGTCCTCGATTACCGGTCGCGCCGCCTGCGGTTTGACTGCCAGCACCAGCAAATCGCATTCGGCGGCGAGTTGCCGGTTGTCGACCAGGGTCGTGATCGAGAAATCATGTGCCAAGGCGTCCCGCGCGGGGGCGAGCGGATCCGAAACGCTGATTTGTTTCGGATCGTATCCCGCACGAATCAGCCCGCCGATCAGGGCGCGGGCCATGTTGCCGCCACCGATGAAGCCCATCCGGCGCCGTTCGCTCACGATCCGTTCCTCAAATTGTTGCTACGGGGACCAAAGATTGCCGTACCCACCCGCACGATGGTCGACCCGGCCGCGATGGCGATCTCGAAATCATCTGACATCCCCATGGACAGGGTATCCCATCGGTCTCCCGCTGCGGGACTCAATTCGCTGAACAACTGTGCCGCGTGTTCGAACAGGGCACTGCGGGCCGGCGCGGAGTCCTGCCCGGCCGACATGGTCATCAGTCCACGCAGGCGGATGTGGCGAAGCGGCCGAATACGCTCAATCAGGCCCGGAAGTTCGCTTTGTCGGACGCCGTTCTTCTGCGCCTCTTCGCTCAGGTTGACCTGGATGCAAACATTCAGCGGTTCTGCGGCGCAGGACGCGCGGGTCTGATCGAGTTTTAGTGCGTGATCAACAGACGCCAGACCGTGCACCCAGTCGAACCGTTGAGCGATGGCCTTGAGGTTTCCGCGTTGTGGGCGGCCGATGAAATGCCAGACCAACCCGGTCGCCACGCAAGCGGCCTGTTTGACCGACGCCTCCTGGACATAGCTTTCTCCTACCTCGCGAATCCCGGCGCGCCAGCCCGAAAGGACCTGCCCTGCGGCGTGACCCTTGGTCACCGCAAGCAACCGTACGCTGCCCGCGGGACGTCCGGCACGTCGTTCCGCCGCAGCGATGCGCCCGCGGACACCGTCGAGGTTGTGTTGCAGGATTGACTCGGCAAGCATCGGTGTAGGCCCAGGTGAGAATCAGACCGCCGTGCAGCGATGCCGTCGCAGTCTATACTACAGGCGTTACCGGGCGCCCGGCCCCGACACCCTCCAGCCCAACCAGACGAGCCATGGATATCACCGAGCTTTTGGCCTTTGCGGTCAAGAACAACGCCTCTGACCTGCACCTGTCAGCCGGCATGCCGCCGATGATCCGAGTCGACGGCGACATGCGCCGGATCAACGTCCCCGCGCTGGACCACCGCACCGTGCACGCGCTGATCTACGACATCATGAATGACAAGCAGCGCAAGGATTACGAGGAGTTCCTCGAGACCGACTTCTCCTTCGAGATCCCGGGGCTGGCCCGTTTCCGTGTCAATGCGTTTAACCAGGATCGTGGCGCCGCCGGGGTGTTTCGGACCATTCCCGCGGCAGTCTGGACGCTGGAGGACCTCAGCGCGCCGCCGAGTTTCAAGGACATTGTCGACGTGCCGCGCGGGCTGGTGCTGGTGACCGGGCCGACCGGCTCGGGCAAGTCGACAACGCTGGCCGCGATGATCGACTACAAAAACAACAAGGATTACGCGCATATCCTGACAATCGAGGACCCGATCGAGTTTGTCCATCGCTCCAAGAAGTGCCTGATCAACCAACGCGAGGTCCATCGCGATACGCACGGATTCACCGAGGCGCTGCGCTCCGGGCTGCGTGAAGACCCGGACATCATTCTGGTCGGCGAGCTGCGCGATCTTGAAACCATTCGGCTTGCCCTCACCGCCGCCGAGACCGGTCACCTGGTGTTCGCGACCGTGCATACGAGTTCCGCGCCGAAGACCATCGATCGTGTCATCGACGTATTCCCCGCCGGCGAGAAGGACATGGTGCGATCCATGTTGTCGGAGTCCCTTCGTGCGGTCATTTCACAGACCCTGCTGAAGAAGGTCGGCGGTGGCCGTATTGCGGCCTGGGAGATCATGATCGGAACCGCCGCGATTCGAAACCTTATCCGGGAGGACAAGGTCGCGCAGATGTATTCCGCCGTGCAGACCGGACAGGCGCAGGGTATGCAGACACTCGATCAGCATCTACAGGAGCTGGTTGGTCGCGGCATCGTGAGCCGTATCGACGCCCGCGCCCGTGCGGTCAACAAGTCGCTCTTCTGACGGAAGCCGCCATGGATTTTAGATCACTCCTGAAGCTCATGGTCCACAAGGAGGCCTCCGACCTGTTTATTACGGCCGGAGTGCCGCCATCGATCAAGGTTCACGGCACGATCTCGCAGGTGTCGAAAACGTCGCTGACGCAGACCGATGCCCGCGATCTGGTCGAAAGCGTCATGACCACCGCGCAGCGCGAAGAGTTCGCTAGAACCAAGGAGTGCAACTTCGCGATCTCAAGCGCCGGCATAGGCCGATTTCGTGTCAGTGCCTTCGTGCAGCGCGACTCCGCAGGCATGGTCATCCGGCGGATCAACACGCAGATCCCCACTTTCGAAGAGTTGGAACTTCCTGGCGTGGTCGCGGAATTTTCGCTGCTCAAGCGCGGGGTCGTAATGTTTGTCGGCCCGACCGGATCGGGAAAATCGACCTCGCTGGCAGCAATGATCGGCTACCGCAACGAACATTCGACCGGTCACATCATCAGCATTGAGGACCCGATCGAGTACATCCACCAGCACCGTCAGTGCATTGTCACGCAGCGGGAAGTCGGTCTGGATACCGCGACCTACGAGGTCGCGCTGAAAAACACGCTGCGCCAGGCGCCGGATGTCATTCTGATTGGCGAGGTGCGGACGCGCGAAACCATGGAGCATGCGATCGCCTTCGCGGAGACCGGGCATCTGGTGTTGACCACGCTGCATGCCAACAACGCGAACCAGGCCATGGATCGCATCATCAACTTTTTTCCCGAGGATCGACGCGACCAGCTGTTGCTGGACCTGTCGCTGAACATGCGCGCCATCGTCGCCCAGCAGCTTCTGCCGCGCGCGGACGATCGCGGTCGCATTCCGGCGGTGGAGATTCTGATCAATACGCCGTTTGCGGCCGACCTCGTGCGCAAGAACGAAATCACCAAGCTCAAGGAATTGATGAAGCGGTCGACCGAACACGGCATGCAGACCTTCGATCAGTCATTGGTCGAGCTGTTCCGCCGTGGCGCGGTGACTTATGAAGACGCACTCAAGCACGCGGACTCAAGCAACGATGTGCGCCTGATGATCAAACTTGGTCATGACGGCAGGCAGGACCGATTCTCCGCGCGCTTGCAAGACGCCGAAGTCGTCGAGCACGAGGACTACTGAGTGGTCTGGTGCGCCGAATCGTTCCGAACGCTGCGTAGAGCCGGGTATACGGTGTAGCCATCAAACACCGGGCCATCCACGCACACTCGTTTCATTGATGGCCCCGTGGGTGTCAGCACCTCGACCGTGCAGCCCGCACAGCCACCGACGGCGCAGGCCATGTATTCTTCGAGTGAGATCTGGCAGGGCAGCGCGTAGCGCGCAGCCAACGCCACCGTTGCCTGTAGCATCGCGTGTGGTCCGCAGGCATACACACATACACGAGACAGTTCATCGCCCGGAAGTGCGTCGAGCCAGGCTTGCGCAAGTTCCGTCGCGAAGCCATGGAAGGTTCCCGGCTGATGCGCGCGGCTTGCCAGTCGGCTTGGCACTCCCCAGGATTCCAGAAGCGGGGCGGCATGGGTGACACCATGCGGCATCCCGGGCACGAGCATGCGCGAGACGATCGCATGAAACGGAAACGGCACCTCTGAGCCGAAAGCGGCAAATGGCTCCATGCCCGGCATCGCGCGCAATCGCTCCGCGAGAAACACCATGGGCGGAATGCCCACACCACCGCCGATCAACAGCGGCCGCGTATGTCTCGCGTCGTGTTCGAAAGGTCGCCCGATCGGTCCGATCACGCTGAGTGCGGCGCCCGGTTCGGCAGTGGCTAGTTCCGATGTGCCGTCGCCGACGACCTTGAACAGGATTTCGATCCAGCCCGAGTCGGCATCCGCACGCTGAATTGACAGCGGCCGTCGCATCGGCCGGCCGTCCGAACAGCGGACGTGAACGAAGGAACCGGGCTGTGCGTGTCTCGCGCTGTGCGGCGCCTGTAAACGGATCACGTGCTGGTCGGCCGCGTGGCGTTCGTGTTCGAGCACCACGGCGGTCTCGACGTGAATCGTATCGCGGTGCGATCGGTGTAGTGTGTGACTCATGAGCCGGCCTGGGACTCAAAAACCAGTTGACCGTCGAAGAAGGTAAATCGAACCAGTCCTTCGAGTTCCCAGCCCATGAAGGGCGAATTCGCGGCCGCCGAACGCGAGCTGGCGATGTCGAAGCGCCATGCCTGCCCGGGATCGAACACGCAGAGATCGGCGCGTGTGCCCGGTTCCAGTGACGGTGGGTTTCGCCCGAGCGCACGTGCCGGGCCGGCGGTCAATGCGTCCAAAATACGTATCAGCGGAACTTTGTCCTCGCGCTGAACTTGCAGTGCAAGTGGCAGCAGCGTTTGCAAACCGATCATGCCGGGTTGTGTCTCGCCGAACGGCGCGGCCTTGGCGTCGGGTTCGTGAGGGGTGTGGTCGGAACAGATCGAACCAATGATCCCGGATGCCACGGCCTCGCGCAGCGCGCGACGGTCCTCGACGCCGCGCAGGGGCGGCTGCACATGGCAGTTGCTGTCGAAGTCCAGCAGGTCGCGGTCGCTGAGGATCAGGTTTGCAATCGCGACGTCGGCGCTGACCGGCAGTCGCTCGTTGATGCCGGCGCGCAGCAGCGGAATGGAGGCTGCGCTCGAAATACGACAGAAGTGCACGCGCGCCCCGGTCAGGCGCGCGAGTTCGATACCACTGGCGACGGCTATGCTCTCGGCCTCGGCCGGGATCGGCGCCAGTCCGAGCCGGGTTGCGATGAGGCCTTCATGCGCGCAGCCGTCACCGCTCAGCGAATGCTCGACTGGATGCAGGAAAACCGTCAGTCCGTAGGTGGTCGCGTATTCCATTGCGTGGCGCAGGATACGCAGGCCCGCAAGCGGGGCGCGCGCGTTGCTAACGCCGACGCAGCCGGCGTGTTTGAGCGAATGCATTTCGCTGAGCTGCTCGCCCTTGAGGTCGGCGCTCATTGCGCCGAGTGGCAGCAGGCGAATGCGATGGGTGCGCCGTGCGCGCGCACGTACCAGTTCCACGACTGCGGCACTGTCCATGACCGGGTCGCAGTCGGGCGGATAACACGCCGTTGTGATGCCGCCCGCCGCGGCCGCCCGCGATTCGGACTCGATCGTGGCCTTCTGCTCAAACCCGGGCTCGCCCATCCGCGCGCCGAGGTCGATCAGGCCCGGGCAGGCGATCAGGCCGCTCGCGTCGATCTCACGGGCGTTTTCCAGTGCGCCGGGTTCGACGATGCGCGCGCCCGAGATGGCGAGTTCGCCGATCTCGTCAACGCCACGGGCTGGATCGATGATCCGCACGTTCAGCAGCCGATAGCCGTTTGTCTCAACCATCGTCGCCACGCCGGTCGGCGCCATGCATGACCAGAGACATGACCGCCATTCGTACCGCCAGCCCGTAGCTGACCTGGCGCAGAATCACCGATTGCACGCCATCGGCCACGGCGGACTCGATCTCCACGCCGCGGTTGATCGGTCCCGGGTGCATGACGATCGCATGCGGCTTGGCCAGCCGCAGGCGTGCCTGGGTCAGGCCGAAGAGCTGGAAATATTCGTGCTGGCTGGGGAGCAGCGCGCTGGTCATGCGTTCGCGTTGCAACCGCAGCATGATGACGACATCGGCATCGCGTATGGCCTCGTCGAGCGAGTGAAACACCCGCACGCCAAGGGCTTCGATACCGCGTGGCAGCAGCGTCTGCGGCGCGGCGACGCGCACCTCGCGTGCACCGAGCAGCGCCAGCGCCAGAATCTGCGAGCGAGCGACGCGTGAATGCAGGATGTCGCCAACGATCGTAACGGTGAGTCCCGAGAAGTCCCTGAACTGCTGTCGGATCGTGAGCATGTCGAGCATGGCCTGGGTCGGGTGCTCGTGGCGTCCGTCGCCGGCATTGAGCACGCGAATGCCGGGCCCGACATGCCGCGCGACGAATTCGGCCGCCCCGCTCTGCTGGTGACGCACCACGAACATGTCGCAATGCATGGCCTCGAGGTTGTGCAGGGTGTCGAGCAGAGTCTCGCCCTTACTCGTAGCCGATACCGCGACGTTGAGGTTCAGCACGTCGGCCGACAGGCGCTTGGCCGCAAGTTCGAAGGTCGTGCGCGTGCGGGTGCTCGACTCGAAGAACAGATTCACGACGACCTTGCCTTTGAGCGTCGGTAATTTCTTCACCGAACGACCCGCGACATCGAGCAGCGACTCGGAGCGGTCAAGGATCTCGACGAGGTGCTGTTGGTCGAGTCCGTCAATTGCGAGAAAATGCTTCAGGTGCCCGCGCTCATCGAGCTGCAAGGAGCGTGACGGCGTGCGATTCATTCGTCGTCTTGTCGGCGGCGTGCCAACACCAGGGCCAACGGCTCCGGGCCGACCAGTTTGATGTGTTCGTCGTCGCCGATCTCGACGGACTGGCCGACGACGTCGGGTTGGATCGGCAGTTCGCGCCCGGGACGGTCGATCAGCGCGATCAGCCGCACGGCCGCGGGGCGGCCGTAGTCGAACAATTCGTTGAGCGCGGCGCGAATCGTGCGGCCGGTGTGCAGCACGTCGTCGACCAGCCACAGCTCGCGATCATCGATCGACACCGGCAGTTCGCTCGGGCGCACATGCGGGTGGCTGTCGAGCCGCGTGAAATCGTCCCGATAGAACGAGATGTCGAGCAGTCCGAGTGGTTCAGCAAGCCCGAGCGCCGCGTGCAGGTGCCGGGCGATCCATGCGCCACCGGTGTGAATGCCGATCACAAGTGGCGGCGCTGCGTCGCTGTCCAGACGTTCGCGCAATCGCGCGACGAGCGCGGCCAGCAGGGGTTCGACGCCGGGCAGCTCGGTAGTCATCGGCTGTGCAACCAGTCTTCGGCAATCAGGGCGGCGGCCGCGGCATCCAGGGCTACGGCCGGGTGGCGCGATTCGGCTTCCACCGAGGTGTAGCGTTCGTCGATCATCTCGACCGGCAGGCCATGGCGGCCGGCGAGCTGGCGCGCGAAACGGCGTGCACCAACGGTTGCGGCCTGTTCACCACCGTCGCGATCCAGTGGCAGGCCGACCACCAGCAGTTCCGGGCGCCAGTCGTCGATCGCGCGCGCGATGGCGCTCCAGTCGATGCGCGGATTCGCCCGCACGACCGCGAGCGGGCGGCTGACCGCGCCGACGCGGGTCCCCAGCGCGAGGCCGATGCGCCGGGTGCCGAAATCAAAGGCCAGAATCGTGTTTACGGTGGCCGGTGCCGCGCGACGCGCCTCAGGCATGTCCGGCGTCGCCGTGCAGGCGGGCGATGTCGATGCCGAGCCGGCCGGCGGCCGACTGCCAGCGCTGGTCGACCGGCACCTCGAACAGGATCGCGTTGTCGGCCGGGCCCGACAGCCAGGCATTGTCGAGGAACTCCTGCTCCAGCTGGCCGGGTCCCCAGCCGGCATATCCCAGCGCCACCAGCCGGTCATCCGGTCCATCGCCGTGTGCGATGGCTTCGAGGATGTCGCGCGAGGTGGTCACCGCAATTTCGTCGGTGATGCGCAGGGTTGAATCCCACGCCTGCGCCGGGCGGTGGAGTACGAAGCCGCGTTCGGTCTGTACCGGCCCGCCCTGGTGGATCGGCGCATCGGAGATCAGAGACTCCGGCGCCTCGATATCCATGTGCGAGAGCAGATCGCCCAGACGCATGTCGAGCAGACGGTTGACGACGATCCCCATCGCGCCGTTTTCGTTGTGTTCGCAGATATACGTCACGGTGTGCTGGAAGCGCGGATCGCGCATTCCGGGCATCGCGATCAGAAAGTGTGCCGTGAAATCCGTGGTGCTGGACATGCCGGCTAGTATCGGACTTGCCTGAGCCGACCTGCAAGCCGACGGCTGCCGGTCAACGTGCGCTGAGCTGGTTGGTGTCTAGAAATTGCCAGGTACGGGTGATGTCCAGCACGTCCACGTCTTCGCGTATGTCCGCCGGGAACGGCGCGAACGGCGCGGCAATGCGCACGATGCGTTCTGCGGCCTCATCGAGCACCGTGCTGCCCGAGGAGCGGATCACCCGCACGCGCTCGACCGAGCCGTCGGCGCGCACGGCGACGTGCAGCAGCAGGTTGCCGAAGATCTTCTGGGTCTTCGCCTGCTGCGGATAGTTCAGATTGCCGATGCGCTCGACCTTGCGTCGCCAGGCGTCCAGATACGCGGCATATTTGTATTCCTGCGTGCTCGCGTTGATGACCTTGCGGCGCGGACGCTTCGAATAGTTCTTCGTGAGTCGGTCGAGCTCGGCGGTCTGCCGGTCGATCTCGCGCTGCAGGCTGGAGAACAGTTGTGCCGCGCTAAGACTCGGAACCGCCGGCGTCGTTTCAGGTTCGGGCGCCGGGGCCGGTTCGGGTGCCGGCGCGGGGTCCACGGCGGGTTCGGGCTGGGTGACGACGGGCTTGCGCTCGATCGGGCGCGGCTTGGGCGGCGGCGGTGGCGCCGGGGTCGCGGGCGGGGCAGGCTCGGCCGCGCGCGGCACTTCGGCCTCATTGGGCGGGGCCGTGGGTCGATCGGGTTCGGGTTCCGTGCCGCCGCCTTCCTGGTTCTGCGGGGCGAGGAAATCGGGTTCCTCGGGCTTTTTCTCCGGCTGCGGATTCGCCACCGCGATGATCTCCAGGCTCAGCAGGTGGCGCGGGGTTTCGCCCGGGTCCGGCAGCTTGAATGCGATGCCGAGGATCAGGATCGCGTGCACGGCTGCGGCAAACAGCAGGGTCACGGCCAGGCGTTCGCTGGCCGACACCGCATCGGTTCGTACTGCGGACGTGGCACTCATTCGGACCCTGCGATCACGGTGCGGGCGGGCTGGCGCTGCCAGTCCAGCCGGGGCGCCAGGGCCGGGGTCACGAAGGCCGTGTCTTCGGCGTCGAGCACCAGCGCGAGGGCGACGCCCATGCGTGCGGCGATGCGTTTCCAGTCCTTTGGTCCGGCCGCGATGAGGGCCGTCGCGGCGGCGTCGGCGAGCGTGGCGTCGTAGTGGACGACCGTCGCCGAGACCAGCCCCGTGGCCGGTTCGCCGGTACGCGGGTCCAGGATGTGGTGCGCGGGTGGCCGGCCGGTGCGTGCCCGTGACCGTTCGTAGGTGCCGGAAGTGAAGATTGCCTCGCCGCCGTCCAGCTCAATCGCCGCCAGCACGCCGCCGCGCGGATCGCGGATGCCGACGTGCCACGGCCGCCCGCCCGCGTCGCCGATGACCTTGACGTCGCCACCGGCGTTGATCAGTGCGTCACGCACGCCGAACTCCAGCACCCGCCCCAGCGCGAGTTCCACGCCGTAGCCCTTGGCGATGCCGCCGAAATCCAGCCGTACGCGGGGGTTGGTCGCGCGGGCGCGTTCGCCGTCGATCTCGATGTCGTCCATCGTCGGCGGCGGTGTGTTCAATCGCTGGAGGTCGGTCGGGCTCGGATCGCCACCGCTGGAGAGGTCATCGCGCTGGAATCCCCAAGCGCCGACCAGCGCGCCGATCGCCGGATTGAACAGGCCGTCGCTTGCGCGGTACATCTGCTTGCTGGCTTCCACGAGCGGTTTGATCGACGGTGGCAGGGTGAACCACTGGCCGCTGGCGAACTGGTCGTTGGTCTGGGTCAACTCGCTCGGCTGCCAGGCATGCCAGGTGCGATGCATCCAGTCGAAATCGCGACGCAGGGCCGCAAAGGTTGCATTTGCCTGCGCGGCCGCGCTGGTGCGCAAGCTAACGTCGATCTCCGTGCCAAATGCGTGAATCCGGTCACGGTGACTCTCCGGCGCGGGACCGCAGGCGCCGAGCAGCAGGGCCGCCAGCACCGCCGCAAGTCCCGGCCGCGCGCGGTTCATGCCGGCGCGAGGCGCTGTTCGAGCCGGTCGAAGAGCTCGCCGGCGATGTTCAGGCCGTAGATCGCATCGAGTTCGCGCACGCAGGTCGGGCTGGTGATGTTGATTTCGGTGAGGTAGTCGCCGATCACATCCAGACCGACGAAGATCAGTCCCCGTGCGCGCACTTCGGCCGCGACCTCGGCGCAGATCCAGCGATCGCGCTCGCCGAGCGGCACGCCGATCCCGCGCCCGCCGACGGCCAGGTTCGCACGCGCCTCGCCGACCGCCGGCAGCCGCGCGAGCGCATAGGGCACCGGCTCTCCGTCGACCAGCAGGATGCGCTTGTCGCCGTCGCGGATTGCCTCGATGTAGCGCTGGGCCATGGTCTGCCGGCGCTCGTTGGCGGTCAGGGTTTCCAGGATGACGTTCAGGTTCGGGTCGTCGTGGGCGACCCGGAACACCGAGACGCCGCCCATGCCGTCGAGCGGCTTGAGCACCACGGTGCCCTGCTCGCGCACGAACTCGCGCAATGTCGCGATGCATCGACTCACCAGGGTCGGTGCGCAGCATTGCGGAAACAGACTGGTGGCGAGCTTTTCGTTCCAGTCGCGCAGCGACTGGGGGTCGTTGTAGACCCTGCAACCGGCGGCCTTGGCGCGGTCGAGCCAGTGCGTCGCGTACAGGTATTCGGCGTCGACCGGCGGGTCCTTGCGCATCAGGATCAGGTCGATGTCGTCGAGGGCCCCGTCGCGGCTGTCGACGAACTCGAACCAGCCGGCCGGGTCGTCGCGCAGCCGCGCGGCGCGACGCCTGGCCTCGGGCCGGCCGTCGCGCCAGCGGAGATCACCGAGTTCCGCGATCCACACCTTCCAGCAGCGACGCTGGGCCTCGAGCAGCATGGCAAAGCTCGTGTCCTTGGCGATCTTGATGGACCCGATCGGGTCCATGACCATGAGGAGGCTTGGCGGCACCGCTTGAAGTTTCAGGCGGTCTTGCGCAGCGAACGCGCGGTGGCCTTCTGGGCGGCCTCGCGGGCGGCGGCCAGCGCGGCCAGACGCGCGACCACGCCATAGGCGTAGAAGCGGTTCGGGCCGGCATCGGGCGCCATTGACGGGTTCGGCATCGTGCAGGGCTCGGCGAACGCCAGCGGCTCGAAGTGCATGCCCGGCGCGTTGAGGTTTTCGTCGTCACCGCGACGGGTGTGCACCCGATAGAAGCCGCCGACCACAAAGCGGTCGATCATGTAAATGACCGGTTCAGCCGCCGCGGGGCTGCCGTCGGTACCGACGCCTTCAAAGGTATAGACGCCTTCCTGCAGGATCACGCGGTCCACCGGACGGCCGCCCTTGGCCGAGGCCATCTGCGTGCGCTGCCGGCGGTTCAGTCCCAGCACCTCGTCGGGCGAGCGGACCATCATCACGCCCATCCCGTAGGTGCCGGCGTCGGACTTCACGACCACGAATGGCTCGCGATCGACCCCGTACTCCCGGTATTTGACTTTGATCTCGGCAAGGATCGTCTCGACGTTGCGGGCCAGGCAGTCCTCACCGGTGCGCTTCATGAAGTCGATCTCGCCGCAGTCGCGGAACACCGGCTGGATCAGCCATGGGTCCAGATCGATCTGCCGCGCGAATTCGGTGCAGACCTGCGCATAGGCGGCGAAGTGTTCGGATTTTCTGCGGCTTGCCCAGCCAAGCTCCGGGGCCGGAACAATGGTCTGTTCGATCTCCTGCAACAGATCGGGGATGCCGCCGGCCAGGTCGTTGTTGAGCACGATCACGCAGGGGTCGAAGCCCTCCGTCACTACGCGATTTCCGCTGCGCACGAGCGCCTCGACCCGCAGCTGCCGCCCGCCATCGAGCGCGATCGTCTCGGCCTCGCCGCGAACTCGAAGCGCCGCAATCCGGCATTCGTAGCCGGCGTTGTGCAGGATGGATTGCAGCACATGCAGACTCTCGAAATAGAACCGGTTGCGCGTGTGGTCCTCGGCCAGGATCAGTGCACGCACCGCGTCGGGGCATTGATGCTCCATCGCCGACTGCACCGCCTGGATCGACAGCGGCATGAGTTCCGGCGCGAGGTTGTTGAAGCCGGCCGGGAACAGGTTGGTGTCCACCGGTGCGAGCTTGAAGCCGGCATTGCGCAGGTCCACGGAGGCATAGAACGGTGCCGGCGTGGACTGCCACTCGCGTCGCAGCCAGGTCTCGATCTGGGCCTGACCGGCGAGGAACTCGCTTTCGATGTGAAGCAGCGGTCCGTTCAGGCGCGTCGTCAGATTGGGAACCGTGTCGTAAATCGCAGTAATCCTCATCAGGCACGGTAGACTCCGGCTTGCGCCGGCAGGCTTCATCAGGCTGCGACAATGCGCCGCAGTCGCGCGCGGGGTTTGATGCAAACGCCCGCCACGAATGGTCGACCAACCGTATGGGGTGGACCGCCGACCGCTCGCGAGGTTCGCCCGCGCGCAAAGCGCCTGCGCACCGGGTTGGCGCAGTATAACGCGGTGCCTGGAATTCACGAGAAACGAGCGGCCGAGCGATGCGACTTGCGCGCACGCAGGCGGCTTGCTATGTTCAGATCGAAGAATAAGAACCAACTTCAGGTATGGTTCAACAACTCATTCTCGCGAAACGGTTTTTCCGCGCTTCGCGTTTGGATCGGGTGGAGTGATGGACGGGTCTTCTCAGCAACAGCGGGTGGGTGTCGGGCCGGCGGGTCTCGTGGCCGTCGCATTGGCGTGCATCCTGTCGGTCTATCCGGTCGCCGGTACGGCGCAATCGGACGACTATCTCAAGCAGCTTTCAGAAGAGGTCGGCCGCATTTCGAATGCGCCGCCACCCTCGCCCGACTCCGCAACGGGCTCGACCACGCCGTCCGGCAGTGCGCCGAGCGGGCCGATCACCCCGGGCGATGCGGCGCATCTCAGCGGCGGGCTCGGGTTTGTCGAGTTCGAACGCGAGCTGCAGGGCCGTTTTCTGGGCAGCTATACCTTCTACGCGAAGCTCGGCGACAACGCCAAGCGCGAGGTGTTTGCCGAGTACCAGCGTGACAATGCCGTAGAGCACATTCGAAGCATGATCATGGACCGGTTTCTCAGGCGCTAGATGCACCGGATCCTGATGTGCCGATCACCGAGTCAGACATGATGGAGGTTCAGCCGTGATTTCACGAATTCTTACCGTCGCAGGCATCAGCGGCGCAATCTTCTGGTGGGGCCTGTTCACGCCGGCCGTGGCGCAGGAGCAGGTTCGTATCCAGGAGACGGACACGCAGATTCCGGTCGATGCCAAACGGCCCTATGTGCATGTGCTGCACAACGGCCGCTCGGTGAAGATCCAGCGCGTCCAGGACGAGAACTACGAGGTCAAGGGCTACTGGGCGCAGACCGTGCGCAAGTGTCCGCCGTTCTGTATCCGCGCGGAACGTGCGGACCCCAGCGTGGAAACGGTTGGTGAGGTCGAAGTCCTGGACTTCCTTGAGAATCAGGTGCGCGACGGCGTGGGCATCCTGGTCGATGCGCGCACCCCGGAGTGGCACAAAAAAGGCACGATTCCGGGTTCGATCAACATCCCGTTCACCGTGTTCGGCCAGGACGACACCTCGGTGGAACTGCGCGAGGCGCTGGAACTGCTGGGCGGCAAGCCGCGCGCCGGTGTATCAGCCTTCACCCGCAAGCTGGAAGAGTGGGGATTTCTGGACGGCCGCGACAAGACCGAACGCTGGGACTTCTCGAATGCCAAGCAGGTCATGCTCTGGTGTAACGGCATGACCTGCGGCCAGTCGCCGAAGGCGATCGAGGGTCTGCTCCATGTCGGCTACCCCGCGCACAAGATCTACTACTTCCGCGGCGGCATGCAGACATGGCAGCTTCTGGCGCTGACCACAGTGCAACCCTGACGTCGGCGGTGGTTTCGTGCAGCCTGTTGTCAGTCGAGGTTCGATGCAATTTGGAGCGTGCTCGTGAGCAACGATAGCGATTCGGCCGATTTCACCGGGCTGAAAGTCATGGTGATCGACGACAGCAAGACCATTCGCCATACCGCCGAAACCCTGCTGTCGAAGGCCGGCTGTGAAGTATTGACCGCCGTTGACGGTTTTGAAGCGCTCTCGGTCATTGCCGAGAACCGTCCGGACATCATCTTCGTCGACATCATGATGCCGCGCCTGGATGGATATCAGACCTGCGCGCTCATCAAGAACAACGAGTCATTTCGCTCCACGCCGGTGATCATGCTGTCGAGCAAGGACGGGCTGTTCGACAAGGCGAAGGGGCGCATCGTCGGCTCACAGAAGTATCTGACCAAGCCTTTCACCAAGGAAGAACTGCTGGGGGCGATCCGCGAGCATGTCGGCCACGTTCCGGTGGCGGCTGGGGCTTGAAGATGCAATGTCGCTATACCGAAACCATAACGAGGCGATAAGACCGTGGCTACCATTCTGATCGTTGACGACTCACCGACCGAGATGCACGTCATTCGCTCGTTGCTGGAGAGCAACGGCTTCACGACGGTTTCGGCGATGGACGGCGAGGAGGCGTTGCGTGTGGCGCGTGCCGAGCAGCCGGATCTGATTCTCATGGATGTCGTCATGCCCGGCATGAATGGGTTCCAGGCGACGCGCGAACTCGCGCGCGATCCGGCGACGTCCAAGATTCCGGTCATCATGGTGACCACCAAGGATCAGGACACCGATCGCGCCTGGGGCATGCGCCAGGGCGCCAAGGACTACGTGGTCAAGCCGTTTTCCAAGGCCGATCTGCTCGGCAAGATCGGCCGGTTCATCGAATAGTCAACGCAGCAGGCAAACCGGCACGTGCCCATGGAACATCCCGTAGACCTGTTGTCCCGACTGGATGCGCGCGGCCGCAGTGCGGCCGCCGTGCTTCCCGAGCGCGCGAAGGTCAAGCGTCAGTGGGTGGGGGTGGCGTTTCGGGTGGCCGGCCAGCATTTCGTGGCGCCGTTGGCCCATGTGCGCGAGACGGTGAATTTTCCGGCACTCACCCGCGTGCCCGCGACGCGTGACTGGTTTCTCGGTGTGACGAATCTGCGAGGCGTTCTATTGCCGATCGTCGATCTGCAGATCTTCGCCGGCGGGCGTCCGACGGTCGTTGGCCGGCGATCGCACGTGCTGGTGATCGAGCATGGCGGTGTGCATGCGGGGCTCCTGGTCGTGGAAGTCGGCGGCGTGCGACGCTTTACCGAAGATCAAGTCGTTGGCGCGCCGACCGGCAGCCATCGCTTGGACAAGTTCGTGCTCGCACGCGTGCGCGACGACGAGCGCGAGTGGCGTGTGTTCAGTACGCAGGCCCTGGCGGCTGACGGGGGTTTTCTGCGTGCGGCACTCTGACGGACGTGCGCCGCGCGCAATTTGCGCCGGCCGGCCGGCGCCGGGAACAGCGAGCGCCGAGACGGTTCGAAAATTGATCATCAGGCGAGGATCGGGTCAAACGGACCGGGCAGCCGCGAAGGCTGCAATCCGATGGCCCGAGCCCGGAAAATTACTCTAGAGCGAGAACTGCTATGGCGGAAAAATCCGTACCGGGCTTCTTTCGGGAGATCGGCTCAAACAAGGTCATGACGCTGCTGAGCGTAATGGCCGGTGTGTTGATCATCGCCACGCTGATCGCGTTCGTGCATGTGAATACCTGGCAGTCCCATGGACGTCGCTATCTGAACATCGTTGGCGAGCAGCGCGTGCTTGCACAGCAGATCGCCAACTACACGCTGGAGGCCACGCGCGGTCGTCCGGACTCGTTCGCGCTGCTGACCGGCGCGCGCGACCGTTTCGACAACCTCATGAACGCGCTCAAGTCCGGCGATGCCGAGGGTGGATTGCCGGCATCCCCGGGCGAGACACGAGAGGTCGTTCGCATCGTCGAAAACCTCTGGCTGAACCTGCGCGAGACGGCCGACCTCACACTCGATGCGCAGGGCGCAATCCTGAAGATTCGAGACCACGTGGAGTCGATCGGCGAGTTCGTTCCGGGCCTGCAACAGACTGCGGCCACGGTCGTCGAGGTGCTCTCGCAGGGCAAGTCCAGCGCACAGCAGATCTTCACCGCCTCGCGCCAGATGCTGCTCGGCCAACGAATCGAAAACAACGTCGACAAGGTGTTGCAGGGTGGCGCCGAGACTGCAATCGCCATTGACCGCTTTGCACGCGACTCCGCCGAATACGGAGCGGTGTTGCAGGGCCTTCTGCGCGGCGATCAGTCGATGGGCATCGATCGGATCACTGATGCGAAGGCCTCCAGTGCCTTGCGCGAGAACGCGCTGCTCTTTTCCACCATCAACGACAACGCCCAGCAGATCATCCAGACCGTGCCGGTCGCGCTGCCGGCGCTGGAGGCGGCGGAGGGCGTGACGCTCGCCTCCGACCAGCTCAGCGAGGCCGCCGCGAACCTGAGTCTCGTCTACGAGGGAACGCCGGGCCGCATGCGCATGGGCAACGTTCAGGTCGGCCCGGGTGTCGTCGTCGCACTGGGTGCGATCTCGCTGGCGGTCCTGACACTGCTGGCGGTGGCCTTGGTCACGCGCGCACGGCGTCGTGAGCAGAGCAGTGACGAGGTCAATCGCCGAAACCAGCAGGCCATCCTGCGGCTGCTCGATGAAATGGGCGACCTCGCAAGCGGCGACCTGACCGTGCAGGCAACGGTTACCGAGGACATCACCGGCGCGATCGCCGACTCCATCAACTACGCCATCGAGGCGCTGCGCTCCCTGGTCAACACGATCAATAGCACCTCGGACCAGGTATCGAGTTCGGCGCAGGAATCGCGCGCCATGGCCATGCATCTCGCCGAGGCCAGTGAGCACCAGTCCGACCAGATCAACGCGGCGAACATGTCCATCCAGTCCGTCGCGCAAACCATCACGCAGATGAGTGAAGACGCCGCGGAGTCCGCCGAAGTGGCGCAGCGCTCGGTCGAAATCGCATCCACGGGCGCCCAGACCGTGCGCAGCACCATCTACGGCATGGACCAGATTCGCGAACAGATCCAGGAGACCTCCAAGCGAATCAAACGACTCGGCGAGTCCTCGCAGCAGATCGGTGAGATCGTCGAACTGATCGACGACATCTCTGACCAGACGAACATCCTCGCCTTGAACGCCGCCATGCAGGCCGCAATGGCCGGCGAGGCCGGTCGCGGTTTCGCGGTCGTCGCCGACGAAGTCCAGCGCCTTGCAGAACGTTCGTCAAACGCCACGAAGCAGATCGAGGCGCTGGTCAAGACCATTCAGGCCGATACCAACGAGGCGGTCGCCTCCATGGAAGAATCCACCGCGGGCGTGGTGCGCGGGGCGAAACTCGCCGAGAACGCAGGTGACGCGCTGCTCGAAATCGAAACGGTGTCGAACCGCATCGCCGAACTCACGGGCAACATCGCGCGGCGCGCAAAGGAGCAGGCCGCAGCAACCACCGCCGTGTCCGAGACCATGTCGGTCATTCAGGAGATCACGATGCAGACCTCCGAAGGTACCGGCCAGACGGCGGCCTCCATCGGTACCCTCGCTGATCTCGCAGACGATCTGCAGCAGTCGGTGTCGGGCTTCAAGCTTCCGGCGTAACCGGATCGGTCGCGGTTTTCTGTATCAAATCAACGTGGCTGACACTGCACTGATCGTGGTTGGACCGAACCGTTGCCCCGGCCGGCGCGCATGCATGCGCTGTCCACGCAAGTCGTGTCACGTCCGCCTTCATGAACGTGCAGCGGGTGCGCGCTAGATGCAGGAACTCAATCTCCGGCGACGTTTGCAGTGGGTCAAGGGCGAACTGGATCGTTCGCTGGCCGAGGCGCGCCAGGCGCTGGAGGATCACGCCGAAGGTTCTGGCGACGGTGCGCAGCTCGCCTTTTGCATCACCCGGTTGCGTGATGTGCGCGGAACACTCGAGATTCTCGAGGTGTTCGGTGCGGCGATGCTTGCCGAGGAGATGCAGCAACTCGCGCTGGCGCTGAAGGAAGATCGCGTCCCCAACGAAGAGCGCGCGCAGGAAGTCCTGATGGTCGCGCTGCTGCGGTTGCCGGATTACCTTGAAAAGATCGAACAGGGTCAGCCGGACCTTCCGGTCGTGCTGCTGCCCCTGTTCAATGATCTGCGTGCCGCGCGTGACGCCGCGATGCTGACCGAGGCTGCGTTTTTCACGCCCGACCTCGCCGGGCTGGCGGATGCCTTGGGCAGTGCCGAGGACAGTGAACTCGGCGAGACCCTGCGCGGCTCGCGTCATCGCTTCCATCTCGCTCTGCTCGGATGGTTCCGGCAGCGCGATGTCGCGCGCCAACTCGGACAGATCAAGACCCTGGCCGGGCAGTGGCGGGCCGCGGGCGTCAGCGCGGCTGCCGGTGCCGTCTACGAAGCGGCGACCGAGATCGCCGGCGCGCTGGCCGCTGGCGCCCTGGTCGACAGCGTTGCGGTCAGACTTTTGTTTGGCCGGCTCGATCGCGACAACAAGAAAATCATTGATCGTGGCGAAACCGGCTGGCTCGACCACGGGCGCGACGAGGGGCTGCTGAAGAACCTGTTGTTCTACGTCGCGCAGATCAAGTCGCCGTCGGCATCCGTCGCGGCGATTCGCCAGCGGTTCGCACTCGATCGCGCATTGCCATCCGCGGCCGAAATCGCCAGCGTGCGCGACCGCATGCTGCGCCCCGATACCGCCAGCATGCGGTCGGTGATCACGGCGATACGCGAGGATCTTTCGCGGGTCAAGGACCGCCTGGACCTGTTCATCCGCAGCGCGAACCGCAATCCCGCCGACCTGACGGGTATCGCGCCGATCATCGGCAAGGTCGGCGACACGCTGGGCATGGTTGGGCAGGGCGCGCTGCGCGTGCGACTGCAACGCCAGGTCGAACGGCTCGCGCGCGCCGGCGATCCGGATGGCGGCCTGAGCGACGATCAGTTGTTCGAAGTGGCCAAGGAACTGCTGGGCGTCGAAGCGGCGCTCGACGACATGCTGGCGCTGCCGGACGAGGACGAGGCCGAAGACGTCGGCGCGGGCGTATCGGCCGCGGAACTTGCACATACGCGTCGCCGCCTGCTGGAGGAGACCGCGGTCGAGTTCGCGCACATCAAGGATGCGATCAGCCAGTTCGGCGCGGACCCGGCGAACATCGAACCACTGGCCGGCGTGGCGCAGCGATTGCGGCTCGTCGACGGCGCGATCGGTTTCATCGAACTGGATGCCGCACAGGAACTCGTGCGCGGCATCGAAGAGGTCGTTGCGGCGTCCGATCGTCGTCCCGATGTCTACGGTGGGGCGAACGCGCTGATCGCGCTGGCGGACCTCGTCGCGGGTCTCGAATACCACCTGGACGAGATCGCCGCCGGCATCGACGACGATCGCCAGCCCATCACGATGGCGCGCCGCGCGCTGGAGCGCCTGCGCGAGCTGGCGCCCGAAGATCTCGGCGACGAGCCGGCTTCGGCGGTCGAGTCGTTCGAGATCACAGCCGAACCCGCGCTGGCGCCCGTTGTTCCGGCGCCGCCGAAGGCGACCCTCGAGGAGATCGACGACGAGATCCTCGGCATCTTCCTCGAGGAGGCCCGCGAAGAACTCGAAACCATTCGCGAGCACTACCCGCGCTGGCGCGACGACCCTGCCGATCGCGAGGCCCTGCTGACCTTCCGGCGCTCGTTCCACACGCTCAAGGGCAGTGGCCGCATGGTGGGTGCCGCAACCATCGGCGAGTTCGCCTGGTCGATCGAAAATCTGCTCAATCGTGTCATCGACCAGACCATCGAGCCGACCGATGATCTGTACGCCCTGCTGGACGAAACGATCCGCGTGCTGCCGGACCTCGTTGACTGTCAGGAACACGGCACCGAGACGACGGTTGACGTGGCGGCCCTGGCTGCGCGCGCCGAACGGCTCAGTCACCCGCCGGCCGGTGGCGGCGATTTGCCTCCTCCGCCAAGTTCGCCACCAGCGCCCGAGGATTCCGGTGGGGGCGATGCACTTGAGCCAGACGCCGGCGACGATCTCACCCTGGATACGGCCTGGCAGCTGGAGAATCTCGAACTCGATGACACCCCCAGCGGTGCGGTCGTCGGTGAACTTGGCTCGGACGATCTGGATGGCGATGCTGGCTTCGAGCCCTTTGATTTCGACGCGCAGCCGACCGACCATCGCGGTGTCGAGGATGAACCGGCGCCAGATGATGGCCTGAGCGAACTTGCCGAGGCGGATGCATCCGGCGCGCAAGCCGATGATGCCGCGCCCGACCTTGGGCTCGAATTCGTCAGCGACTTCTCGCGCACTTCGGACGACGAGGTCTCCGGGGAGTTCGACCTTTCCGATCTCGCAACCGACGACGATGATCTCGACGGTCTCATCGACCCGGACGAATCCATGCAGTCGTCGGACGTCGTCGCTGGTGACGAATCCGTGGTGGTCGAGTCCGACCATGCGCTCGAGCCACTGATCGACGACGAGGACGCAACCGTAGTCGACCAGGGGCTGGCTGAGCCCGCTTTCGGCGGCGAACCGGTCAGCGTGCAGGACTCATTCGCCGTCGACGACAGCCTTGCCGCGGCCGATACGCCGGTATCCGCAGAGCCTCCGGCGCCAGACGGTTTTGCAGATCTCGACGCCGGAATCGCGGCGGATACGCTGGTTGACGACCAAGATCCAACCCTGGTCGACCAGGGCATGGCGGCCCCCGCTTTTGGCAGCGAGCCGGTCAGCGTGCAGGACTCATTCGACGCTGCCGACCGTCTCGGCGCTGACGATGCGTTGGAATCCGCCGCGCTGCCACCGGTCGGTGTTGCCGACATCAATGACCTCGAGCCCATTGATGCCAGTGATTTACCGGACCTCGTGTCTGCGCCGCCGGTCGAGAATGTCGCAGCGCAACCCGAAACCGAGACCTTCGGGGATGCCCCGCAGCCCCTGCACGGGGGCGAATCGACACAGGCCGAGCATGAATCTGCCGAAACACCGGCAGACCACCTTCAGGCCGAAGATTTCAGCGCCGCAGCGTGGGATCAGCCCGCGCCGGACCAGACCACCGCACCGGCCACGAACGAATTCGACGCGTCTGAACCAGCGCGCGACGAGCCTTCCGACGGGTTCGGGCGTGATCCGGTCCTGGTGCAGACCTTCCGCGATGAAACCGTCGATCGCGTCCAGGCGCTGCGCGGGATTTCCGCGGTGCTGCACGACGATCTTCAGCATGGCGATTCGATCACCCGGTTACGTTTCAACGCGCATACGCTGAGCGGCAGCGCACACCTTGCCGAAGCCGCCGAGGTGGCCTCGGTCGCGCACGCAATGGACCGCTGGGCCGAGGCCTACGATCACGCGCGTGCGCACGCGGACCCGACCGACGCCCTGCTCATTGCGGGCGCGGCGGACTGGATCGAGCGTGCCCTGAACGCATGGGTCGATCAACAGCCGGTCGAGTCTCCGGATTCGCTGGTCGAGCGTTTCAGCACGCGTGCGCAGGAACTGCGCGAGTTCCCGAAGATGGAGCGGGGTTTCGCGGCGGCACACTCCGGCCTGCACGACGCACCGGCGCCTGCCGATGTCGACACGAGCGAAGTCGTCCTGACGCCGCCGGACTGGGATCCGGAAGTCGTCGAGATCTTCCTCGACGAGGGCCGCGAGCTCTGCGATGAACTGGATCGCCTGTTGCAGGAATGGCCTGACGAGCCCGATCCCTACCGCCTGGTGCCGGACATCCAGCGCAACCTGCACACGCTGAAGGGCAGCGCGAGACTGGCGGGGGTCACCGCGATGGGCGATCTCGCCCATTCGGTCGAGTCCATTTTTACCGCGATCGCGAACGGTCGCGTTGATCCCGATGAAGTCGTGCTCGATGGCGCGCGCGCCGCCGTTGACCGCTTGTCGGAGAATCTCGATCGTCTGCGTGCCGGCGCTGTACCGCAGCCGGATCCGCATCTGCTTGCCGACCTCGAATTCATTCGCACCGGTCGGCCTGTGGGTTCCAGCGGCGAGGCCCCTGAGGAGTCGGCCGCGTCCGGACTCGATGCGGATCTGACCTATGTGGACGCATCAGCGGCGATCGATGAACCGGCCGAGCTGGCCGCTGCCGAAAGCGAATTCGCAGACGACTTCACCGCGACCGAGGAACCGCCCGACGATCGGGTCGCCTACCGGGACGATGCGTCGATCGACACTGCGGAAGGGACGGACGAAGCCGCGGATCCGGCGCTCGTCGAGCGTCTGTTCAGCACCGGCACCGCGAAACCTGTACAGCGCACGCGCGCCGGCGGCGTGCACGGCGAACACATTCGAGTGCGCGCCGACGTGGTCGACGGGCTTGTCAACAGCGCCGGCGAGATTTCGATCTATCGCGCACGCATGGAAGAGAAAGTCGGTTCGGCGCGCTACACCTTGGGCGAACTGGAACAGACGATCGCACGCCTGAACGAGCAGCTGCGCAAGCTTTACATCGAAACGGAGGCGCAGATCCTGTTCCGCTACGAGCAGGAGTCCGAGACCGACAACGAGGATTTCGACCCTCTGGAACTGGATCGCTTCTCGACCATGCAGCAGCTCTCGCGTGCGCTGCTCGAGAGCGTTGGCGACCTGACCAGCCTGCGCGAGCTGCTCGACGACGTGACCCGTCAGTCCGAATCGCTGTTGCGTCAGCAGTCGCGCGTGAGCACCGATCTGCAGGACAGCCTGCTGCGCACCCGCATGGTGCCGCTCGCTTCGCTGGTGCCGCGTTTCAACCGC
Organism: Chromatiales bacterium; assembly: GCA_020445605.1. NCBI lineage: Bacteria > Pseudomonadati > Pseudomonadota > Gammaproteobacteria > Chromatiales > Chromatiales bacterium. Next base: position 71,452 of record JAGRGH010000014.1, on the reverse strand, counting down.
CTCGTTCGGCAGACGGCGAACGGCCTTGAGAAGAGTGTGCAGCTGAACCTCAGTGGCTCCGGCGAAATGGATCGCAACGTGCTTGATCGCATGGTCGCGCCGTTTGAACACCTGTTGCGCAATGCCGTCGCGCACGGCATTGAAAGCCCGGATGATCGGGCCGCGGTCGGCAAACCGCGCACCGGGCGCATCGACATCTCGATGATGCGTGACGGACCGGACGTGGTGATCGAGGTCGCCGATGACGGCGCCGGTATCAATCTGGGCGCCGTGCGCGAAAAGGCGCTGGCCGAGGGGCGCCTCGGCGAAGAGGTAGAAATCGGTGACCACGATCTGATGCAGTTCATTCTCGAGTCGGGTTTTTCCACCGCGGCGCAGGTCAGCCAGGTCGCAGGTCGTGGCGTCGGGCTCGATGTCGTGCACAGCGAGATCAAGCAGCTCGGTGGTTCGCTGGAGATCGATTCCGACCCCGGCAAAGGCGCGCGATTCACCATTCGCCTGCCGTTCACGCTGGCAATCGCGCAGGCGCTGCTGGTGCAGGTCGACGACGAACTGTATGCAGCCCCGAATACCGCGGTCGAAGGTGTGGTGCGAATCTCCCGCGACGACCTGCGCCGCATGTATGCCGGCGACATGGGCGGCTATACCTATGCCGGTCGCGAATACGCGACCTGGTATCTCGGTCGCCTGCTCGGCTATCAGAGCGGCCCGGTGTTGCCGGCGACGCGCAAGTGGTATCCGATGCTGCTGGTGCGCGCGGGCGAAACCCGTCTGGCGCTTCAGGTCGATCAACTGCTGGGCTCGACCGAAGTGGTCGTCAAATCCGTCGGGCCGCAGCTCAGTACGGTGCCGTGGGTCTCGGGCGGGACCATCCTGCCGGACGGACGTGTCGCGCTGATTCTCGATATTGGTGCCCTGCTGCGTATGTCGCAGAGGATTGCGGCCGAAACGGCACCGGCGCGCGCTGCCGCCGAGGTCGAATCGCTCGCGCAAACCATCGTTGTTGAAGAAGAGGCGCCGGTCGTGCAGGCGCCGCTGGTCATGGTGGTCGACGACTCGATCACCGTGCGCAAGGTGACCGGCCGTCTGCTCGAACGCCACGGTCTGCGCGTCGCGACCGCGACCGACGGCGTGGATGCGTTCGACCAGTTGCAGCACAGCGTGCCGGATCTGATCCTGCTCGATATCGAGATGCCACGCATGGACGGCTACGAACTGGCGACCCACGTTCGCGCCGACCAGCGACTCAAGGACGTGCCGATCATCATGATCACCTCGCGAACCGGCGAGAAGCATCGCCAGCGTGCGATGGAGATTGGCGTCAACGATTACCTCGGCAAGCCCTACCAGGAATCCGATCTGGTCGCGAGCATGGCGCAGTTCGTTCGCATGGATGAAACGGTGTGAGCGAGCCGGCGATCATTGAGCAGAACGATGTACGCAGCCTGGTCATTACCGTCGGCGAACTTCGACTCGTACTGCCCAACACCTCGGTCGCGGAGGTGATTTCGCTCGCGCCGATCGCGGTGCAGTCCGATGTGCCGCCGTGGCACCTGGGGCGAATGTCGTGGCGCGGGCAGTCCGTGCCGGTCGTTGCACTGGAAGCGATCGATGGCGGCACACCCGCGCCGGATTTCGGTCCGCGCACGCGCATCGTCGTCTGTCATGCACTGGCGGGCGAGCAGGTCGCAGACCGTTACGTCGGCCTGCGCGCCAGCGCCATGCCACGCCTGGTGGTGGTCAATCGCGAGAATTCCGCGGCCGCACCCACTGGCGACAGGCCGTTTGTGCTGGCCGGCATGAGCCTCTATGGAGAGTCGGCCCTGATCCCGGACATCACCGCACTCGCGAGCGAAATCGCCCGCATCGAGACTCCGTCAGGGGACTGAGCGCGCGGCACCGCGCGCGGTATCTTCCAAACCCGGACGATCCCCCTTGGCAGGCTGTTGAAAAGGGCCATCCATGGCCTTTTCAACGTCGCAAGCGAAAAGCCCTGTTTCCGGCTGCTCAAGAAAATCAGACACTTGTGTGTTCGATTTTCGCGGGAGACGTCCTTACCTCGCGTTAACAGGCCGTTGAAAAGCGAATTTCAACAGCCTGTTAGACATCCCCCCAGCGCGCCTGAGCGAGTCCGATCGCGAGAGTCGCAGCGGTTTCCGCGCGCAGCACCCGTGGTCCAAACCACACCGGGCGGCCACCCGCCGCAATCAACGCAGCTCGTTCAGCGTCGTCAAATCCGCCTTCCGGCCCGATCACCCATGTCAGCGCGACGGGCCGGTCGGTCTGGTCCATCTGCAATAGTCCGGACGCACCGTCAGCGAGCGGATCGCCAAACAGCAACGGGCGTGGCGCGATCTCCAGCGCCTTCGCAAGCTCAACCGGATCGCAGATTGAGGGCAGGCGGGCGCGTCCGGATTGCTCACATGCGGCCATCACGATGCTGCGCCAGCGCTCGGGTTTGCCCGCACGGTCCACGCAGCGCGCGGTGCGCAGCGGTATCACCTCGGTCACGCCTAGTTCGGTCGCCTTCTGCAGGGCGAACTCGAAACGCTCGGGCCGAATGAGCGCGAGCGCAAGCGTGATTCGCAGCGGGGATTCGGTGATTGCAGGCGAAGGCGTATCGATTTCGATCTCGACCGCACGACCCAGGCCGACAACGGTGGCGGGATAGTTCATGCCGTCGCCATTGAAAGCGACCAGCGGATCGCCGGTCCTCAGTCGCAGCACGTTGCGCACATGGTGCGCCGCGCGCTCATCGAGCGGGATGCGGGATCGCGCTGACAGCTCCCCGGCGCAAAACACGCGGATCGTGCGCATCAGTCGCGCGTCGCCAGATCGATGCCCTCGAATGCGACGCGCACGATCTGGTCGATCTGTTCAGGTTCGATCACGTAGGGCGGCATGAAATAGACGACGTTGCCCAGCGGCCGCAGCAGTGCACCGTTGCCCAGTCCATGGCGGTACACCCGCAGCCCGCGACGCTCCTGCCAGGGGTAGGGCTCCCGGGTCGGCCGTTCCCGAACCATTTCGACTGCCGCAATCATCCCGCACTGGCGAACGTCGCTGACATGTGGGTGCTCCGCAAGCGGCGCCAGCGCTTCGGCCAGATGCGCCGCCAGCCCGCGGTTGCGCTTGAGCACCGGTTCGTCCGCGAAGATCGACAGCGTCTCCAATGCCACGCGGCACGCCAGCGCGTTGCCGCTGTAGCTGTGTGAATGCAGGAATGCGGTGAGCCGTTCATAGTCGTCGTAGAACGCCGAATAAATCGAATCGCGCGTGAGCACGGCGGCCAGCGGCAGATAACCGGCCGTCAGGGCCTTCGAGAGCAGGAGGAAGTCCGGCGTGATTCCGGCCTGTTCACACGCAAACAGCGTGCCGGTGCGGCCGAAGCCGACGGCGATCTCGTCGGCGATCAGATGCACCTCGAATTCGTCACACAGTGTCCGCAGCTGGCGCAGGTATTCTGGGTCATGCATGCGCATGCCGCCCGCGCACTGCACCAGCGGCTCAATCAGGATCGCGCAGACCTCCCCTGCGTGGCGTTCGAGCAATGCGCGCAGATCGGCGGCACGCCGTCGCGCCAGCTCCGCGCCGGACTCGCCGGGTTCGGCGTCATACCTATCCGGCGTGGGGGCGACGAGCGTGTCGAGCAGCAGGGGCCGATAGGTCGCCTTGTACAGCGCTACATCGCCGACCGACAAGGCCCCGAGTGTCTCACCGTGATAGCTGTTCGCCAGCGATACGAATCGCGTGCGCTCACCGCGTCCTGTGTTGCGCCAGTAGTGGAAGCTCATCTTCAGCGCAACTTCGACCGCCGAGGAGCCATTGTCCGCGTAGAACACGCGGTCCAGACCGGGCGGCGTTACGGCGACGAGTCGCTCGGCGAGCTCGATTGCCGGCGCGTGCGAAAAACCGGCGAGCAGGACGTGTTCGAGCGTTTCGGCCTGCGCGCCCAGTGCACGGTTGATGCGCGGATTGGCGTGCCCGAACAGGTTGACCCACCAGGAACTGATCGCATCAATGTAGCGACGGCCGTCGAAGTCCTCTAGCCAGACCCCGTTTCCGCGACGGATCGGCACCATCGGAAGCCATTCGTGATCCTTCATCTGTGTGCACGGATGCCACAGTACGGACAGATCGCGGGCGCTCCACGCGGCGTTGTCTGACACGCTGAATGCGCTCAGTGCTTGATGCGGTTCCAGATCGCCAGCGTCGCGCTGGCGCGGTTCATCGTGTAGAAGTGCAGCCCCGGGGCGCCCTGTGCCAGCAGGCGGTCGCACAGCTGCGTCACGACGTCGACTCCGAACGCGCGAATCGAATCGATGTCGTCACCGAATGCCTCCAGCGGCCGCCTGATCCAGCGTGGGATCTCCGCGCCGCAGGCGTCCGAGAACCGCGCGAGCTGGGTGTGGTTGGTGATCGGCATGATGCCGGGGACGACCGGTACTTCGACACCGCGATCCGCCAGTGCGTCGACAAGGCGGAAGTAGGCGTCCGGATTGAAGAAATACTGCGTGATCCCGCTGTTTGCGCCAGCGCGAATCTTGCGTGCGAAGTTGTCGATATCGGCGTCCGGGCTGCGTGCCTGCGGGTGAAATTCCGGATACGCAGCGACCTCGATGTGGAAATGATCGCCGGTCTCGGCGCGAATGAACTCGACCAGTTCCCAGGCAAACCGGAAATCGCCGGGGTCGCCGGTGCCCGAGGGCAGATCGCCGCGCAGCGCAACCAGACGACGAATCCCCAGATCGCGATAGTCCTTGATGATCTCGCGCAGTTGCGCCTTGGTCGAACCGATGCATGAGATGTGCGGAGCGACCTCGATCGGGTCGTCGCGCTGAATCTCGCGCACGGTCTCGAAGGTTCGTTCACGGGTGGAACCGCCGGCGCCAAACGTCACCGAGAAGAACGCCGGCTGCATTGCCCGCAGCGCGAGACGCGTTTCACGCAGACGTTCGACGCCGTCGTCCGTCTTCGGCGGGAAGAACTCGCAGCTGAACACACGCGGGAACACTGGTGGACCTCAGACAGTGCAATGCGGGCGCCGCGAGCGCGGCGCCCGGATACTCAATACCGATAGTGTTCCGGCTTGAACGGGCCGTCCTGGTGCACATCGATGTACGCGGCCTGCTCGTCGCTCAGGCGCGTGAGCTTCACGCCGATCTTCTCCAGATGCAGGCGCGCGACTTCCTCGTCGAGCTTCTTCGGCAGGGTGTAGACGCGGTTCTCGTAGGCCTCGTGGTTCTGCCACAGTTCGATCTGGGCGAGCGTCTGGTTCGAAAACGAATTCGACATCACGAAGCTCGGATGCCCGGTCGCGCAACCGAGATTCACCAGCCGGCCCTGCGCCAGCAGGATGATGCGCTTGCCGTCCTCGAACACGATGTGGTCGACTTGGGGCTTGATGTTTTCCCATTCGTACTGTTCCAGCGCCGCCACGTCGATCTCGTTATCAAAGTGGCGGATGTTGCAGACGATCGCCTCGTTTTTCATCGCGCGCATGTGATCGTGCCGGATGACATGGAAGTTGCCGGTGGCCGTCACGAAGATGTCACCCTGCGAGCAGGCATCATCCATCGTGACCACGCGGTAACCCTCCATCGCGGCCTGCAGGGCGCAGATCGGATCGATCTCGGTGACCCATACGGTCGCCCCCAGTCCGCGCAGCGATTGCGCGCAGCCCTTGCCGACGTCGCCGTAGCCGAGCACGACCGCGATCTTGCCCGCAATCATGACGTCGGTCGCGCGCTTGATGCCGTCTACCAGCGACTCGCGACAGCCGTAGAGGTTGTCGAACTTGGACTTGGTGACCGAGTCATTGACGTTGATCGCCGGGAACGGCAGATCATTGCGCGCCTGCATCTGGTAGAGACGATGCACGCCCGTGGTGGTCTCCTCGGTCACGCCGCGGATGTTGCGCAGGCGCTTGCTGTACCAGCCCGGCTGCTGGTTCAGGCGCTCGCGGATCGCGGCATACAGCACGCGTTCTTCTTCGCTCTTGGGGTTGTCGAGCAGGGACGGTTTGTGTTCGGCCTTCGCGCCCAGCGTGATGAGCAGGGTCGCGTCGCCGCCGTCGTCGAGGATCATGTTCGGCGTGCCGCCGTCGTCCCACTCGAAGATGCGATGGGTGTAGTCCCAGTAGTCCTCAAGGGATTCGCCCTTGTAGGCGAACACCGGCGTGCCGCTCGCGGCGATCGCGGCCGCGGCATGGTCCTGCGTCGAGAAGATGTTGCACGAGGCCCAGCGCACCTCCGCGCCGAGTGCTTCGAGCGTCTGGATCAGCACTGCGGTCTGGATGGTCATGTGCAGGCTGCCGGCAATGCGCGCGCCGGCCAGCGGTTTGCTGTCGGCGTATTTGGCGCGCAGTGCCATCAGGCCCGGCATCTCGGTTTCCGCGATCGCGATCTCCTTGCGACCCCAGTCGGCAAGGCCAAGATCGGCGACGTGAAAATCCTGATGAGAAGCTACAAGTGCCGCGGTCATCTAACGGTCCTCCAAAGTGAGTTCGGTAGACGAGCGCCGTTGCATGGATATTGTTCGACGTTCGAGCCTGGCAGGGTCGGACCCTGTTGCAACGCTCCTCGAACGCCGTGGGGCGGCGATTATAGCCGCGCCCCGGTTACAGTCAGCTGTCAGGCTATGCCATTGCGGCGATGGGCGGCGCGCCGCTCAGCCCGGCGGCATCGCGCAGGATCGCGGCCTTGTCGGCCACTTCCCACGTAAAACCCTCGTCCTCGCGACCAAAATGCCCGTAGGCTGCGGTGCGACGATATTTGATGCGCTCGGCATTGAGCAGATCGAGCATGCGCAGGATGCCGTATGGGCGCAGGTCAAAGTGTTCACGCACGAGTTCGGTGATGCGGGCGTCATCGATCGCACCGGTGCCGAAGGTGTCGACCATGATCGAGGTCGGTTCGGCCACGCCGATGGCGTAGGACACCTGAATCTCGCAGCGTTCGGCGAGTCCCGCCGCGACGATGTTCTTGGCAACGTAGCGTCCGGCATAAGCGGCGGAACGGTCGACCTTGGACGGGTCCTTGCCGGAAAACGCGCCGCCACCATGGCGCGCCATGCCGCCATAGGTGTCGACGATGATCTTGCGCCCGGTCAGTCCGGCATCGCCCATCGGGCCGCCGACGACAAATGCGCCGGTCGGGTTGATGTGGTACTTGGTTCCGCTGTGCAGCCAGCCGGTCGGCTCGAGTACGGGCTTGACGACCTCCTCCATGACGGCTTCGGTGAGTTCCCCGTGCGAGATGTCCGGCGCATGCTGCGTGGACAGCACGACGGCGTCGATCGCCACGGGCTTGCGGTCGCGATAATGCAGGCTGACCTGACTCTTGGCGTCCGGGCGCAGCCAGTTCAGGCGGCCGTTCTTGCGCACCTCGGCCTGACGCTGCACCAGCCGATGCGCCAGCGTGATGGGCGCGGGCATCAGCACGGCGGTCTCGTTCGTCGCGTAGCCGAACATGAGGCCCTGGTCACCGGCGCCCTGATCCTCTGGGCGGGAGCGGTCGACACCCTGCTTGATGTCCGGACTCTGCACGCCGATGGCGGTCAGCACCGCGCAGGTGGCTGCATCGAAACCCTTGCACGAGTCGTCGTAGCCGATCTCGCGGATGGTTTCCCGAATGATGCGCTCGTAATCCGGTTTCGCGGTGGTCGTGATCTCGCCCGCGATCAGTGCCAGCCCGGTCTTGAAAGCCGTTTCACAGGCCACGCGCGCATGCGGGTCTTCGGCGAGGATCGCGTCGAGGATCGCGTCGGAGACTTGGTCGGCCATCTTGTCCGGGTGGCCCTCGGACACCGACTCCGACGTGAAGATGTATTCGTTCATGCTGGGATTCCTCAGGGCTGATCGCCGCGCATCAGGGCGCAGGTAACCAATTAGTGTACGGTCTGGGCCGTCGTGCTGCCACCGCCCGGATGGCGATGCCCGCGGGTTGCTCCGCGGCTCATTCCGGGTGTTCGAGCATCGCGAGGAGGTACTGCCCGTAGCGGTTCTTGCGCATGGTCTCGGCGGTTTCCCGTACCCGGCCCGCGTCGATGTAGCCGAGCCGGAACGCGATCTCCTCCAGACACGCGACCATCTGGCCCTGGCGCTCCTGGATCGCCTGGATGAAGTTCGCCGCCTGCAGCAGCGATTCGTGCGTGCCGGTGTCCAGCCAGGCGATGCCGCGGCCCATCTTTTCGACATGCAGCTGGCCCGCGCGCAGGTAGGCCATGTTCACGTCGGTGATCTCCAGTTCCCCGCGGTCCGAGGGTCGCAGTTCAGCGGCGATGTCGCAGACCTGGCTGTCGTAGAAATACAGCCCCGTGACGGCATATGAGGATCGCGGCTGGCGCGGCTTTTCTTCCAGGCTGAGCACCCGGCCGGCGGGGTCGAACTCGACGACGCCGTAGCGCTGCGGGTCGCGCACGTGATAACCGAACACGGTCGCGCCGGATTCGCGCGCGGATGCCGTGTCCAGATAGTCGGCGAGGCCGTGGCCGTAGAAGATGTTGTCGCCGAGCGCGAGCGCGACCGGAGCGCCGGCGATGAACCGGCGCCCGATCAGGAAGGCCTGCGCGATGCCTTCGGGCCGTTCCTGCACGGCGTATTCGAGATTCAGCCCGAACTGTCGGCCGTCGCCGAACAGGCGCTGAAACCCCGGGAGATCGTCGGGCGTCGAGATGATCAGGATGTCGCGGATCCCCGCGAGCATCAGCACCGAAAGCGGGTAATAGACGAGCGGTTTGTCGTAGACCGCCGACAGCTGTTTGCTCACACCGAGCGTCAGTGGGTAGAGGCGACTACCGGAGCCGCCGGCCAGCAGGATGCCCTTGCGGTTCATCTGCGCTGCCCCGCGGCGAGTCCCAGACGCGCACGGGCATCGTGCCCATGCTGGACCTCATGGCACCAGTCGCGATGCCCCAGATACCAGCCGATGGTGGCCTCGATGCCCTGGTCGAAATCGTGGCGCGGTCGCCAGCCGAGGTCGCCGCGGATCTTCGTGGCGTCGATCGCGTAGCGCCGGTCGTGGCCCGGGCGGTCCGCGACGAAGCGGATCAGGCCGGTGTAGCGGGCGAGTCCGCGCGCGCGCAGCGCCGGGTTCTCCCCGGCGGGCCGCAGGGTCTCGAGTACCGTGCAGATGCGCTCGACCACCTCGCGGTTCGTGCGCTCGTTGTTGCCGCCGATGTTGTAGTGCTCGCCCGGCCGGCCGGCCTCGAGCGCGCGCCAGATGCCGTCGCAGTGGTCCTCGACGAAGAGCCAGTCGCGCACGTTGCCGCCGTCGCCGTAGACCGGCAACTCGCGGCCCTCGACGGCATTCAGCACCATCAGCGGGATCAGCTTCTCCGGGTACTGGAACGGCCCGTAGTTGTTCGAGCAGTTCGTGACCACGGTGCGCAGACCGTAGGTCTCGTGCCAGGCGCGCACCAGGTGGTCGGCGCCGGCCTTGCTCGCGGCGTAGGGTGAGTTCGGTGCGTAGGGCGTGGTCTCGGCGAACAGCCCGGTCGCGCCGAGGCTGCCATAGACCTCGTCGGTCGAGACGTGCAGGAAGCGGAATTCATCGCCCGCGCCGGTTTCGCTGCAATACCGGCGCGCAGTCTCCAGCAGGACGTAAACGCCGACGAGATTCGTCTGGATGAATGCGGCGGCATCATCGATCGATCGGTCGACATGCGTTTCGGCCGCAAAATTCACGATGGCATCGGGCCGGTGGCGGGCGAACAGGGCCGCCATGGCGGCGCTATCGGCGATGTCGGCCTCGACCAGCTCCACCCGGCCGTCGGCCAGCACCTCAGCGAGATTCGCCCGGTGCCCCGCGTAGGTCAGTTTGTCGACCACGATCACATGCCCGGCGCCGCGTGCACGGGCCAGACGGACGAAATTGCAGCCGATGAAGCCGGCGCCGCCGGTGACGATCAGGGTTTGCATGCGGGCGTGGAGGCCGGGGCGTACCCCGCAGGGGGCACGGAACCCGCAACATTAGCAAGCCCGGTCGCGGTTTACGACTGGCGCGCGGGCCCGTAGACTGCCGGATTCCGTTTTGCACCCGATCCGATCAGGAGGCGACCCATGCCGGCTCTGGAAACCCCCGTCTGCAATTTCGGTGCGGTGGCGCCCGCATTCGCACTGCCCGGCGTCGACGGCAAGGTCTGGACGCGCGAGACCAGCGCCGGTCCGAACGGCCTGCTGGTCATGTTCATCTGCAACCACTGCCCGTACGTGCAGGCCATCCGTCCGCGGCTGGTGCGCGATGCGCGGGAACTTGCCGGGCTCGGCATCGGCGTGGTCGCGATCTCCGCCAATGACGTGAACGACTATCCGGACGACTCGTTCGACAACATGCGCCGGGTGGCCGCGGAATTCGACTTTCCGTTTCCGTATCTCTACGACGAGACCCAGGCCGTCGCACGTGCGTACGGGGCGATCTGCACGCCGGATTTCTTCGGCTACAACCGCCGCTTCGAACTTCAGTATCGCGGCCGACTGGACGCCAGCGGCCGCAATCCCGCCCCCGAGGACGCGCCGCGCGAGCTGTTCGAGGCGATGCGCCAGGTCGCCGAAACCGGCCAGGGCCCGGCCGAGCAGACGCCTAGCATCGGCTGCTCCATCAAATGGACCCGCGCCGCCTGAGGGCAGCTCTGATCGATCCCAGCCGGAGGGCCGGCGTGCCGAGAACGCAGGGTCGGCCTGTTGTTTTCGTTCATTTTCAACGGCTTGCGGCTGTCAAAATTGCCGGCGCTTCAGCCTGGCGCCGGAAACGGTCAATCAATGAGCGTTTCCCGGGCGCTCGGGCAAGCTCTGACCGGGTGCGCTGGTCCGGGGCATTCGGCGGTCGCCACCCCGACTTATGCGCCCATAGACGCTCGCTTGGTTGCAAGCGTCGGTTCGCATTGAAGAAAATGGGCAATTCCGCCCGCTGTCGCGGGCGCCGAACAGAACCCCGAGCGTAGGCTCGCGCCGGACGGCTCCACGGCCGTCCATGCGGGTCGCCAGGCGGCACACGCACCGCAACACGCTCGAAATCTACCGCTTGATCAATCTTTGGGAGGGTTGCATGCCCACACGTCGAGAGCTTGCCAACGCGATTCGTGCGCTCAGCATGGACGCCGTGCAGAAGGCCAATTCGGGCCACCCGGGTGCCCCCATGGGCATGGCCGACATCGCCGAAGTGCTCTGGAACGATCACCTCAAGCACAACCCCGCGAACCCGAAGTGGATCGACCGCGACCGCTTCGTGCTGTCGAACGGCCACGGTTCGATGCTGATCTACTCGCTGCTGCATCTGAGCGGCTACGACCTGCCGATCGACGAGATCAAGCGCTTCCGCCAACTGCATTCCAAGACCCCGGGTCATCCCGAGTACGGCTATACCCCGGGCGTGGAAACCACGACCGGTCCGCTCGGCCAGGGCATCACCAATGCCGTCGGCATGGCCGCTGCCGAAAAGGCGCTGGCTGCGCAGTTCAACCGTCCGGGGCATGAGATCGTCGACCACAACACCTGGGTGTTCCTCGGCGACGGCTGCATGATGGAAGGCATCTCGCACGAGGCCTGCTCGCTGGCCGGCACGCTGGGTCTCGGCAAGCTGATTGCCTTCTACGATGACAACGGCATTTCGATCGACGGTCACGTCGAGGGCTGGTTCACCGATGACACGCCGAAGCGTTTCGAGGCCTACGGCTGGCATGTGATCCCGAAGGTCGACGGCCACGATGCGGATGCCGTCGCCGCGGCGATCGCCGAGGCCAAGTCCGTCACCGACAAACCGACCCTGATCTGCTGCCAGACCATCATCGGCTGGGGCTCGCCGAACAAGCAGGGCAAGGAAGAGTGTCACGGCGCGGCGCTGGGCGTCGATGAAGTTGCGCTGGTGCGCGAGACGATCGGCTGGTCGCATCCGCCGTTCGAAGTGCCCGCGAACATCTATGCCGGTTGGGACGCCAAGGCCAAGGGCGCCGCCGCCGAGCAGGCCTGGAGCAAGCGCTTCGCCGCCTACAAGGCCGCGCATCCGGAACTGGCGGCCGAGTTCGAGCGTCGCGTCGCTGGCGAGTTGCCGGCCGACTGGGCGGCGAAATCCGCCGAGTTCATCGAGAAGGTCAACGCCAAGGGCGAGAGCATTGCGAGCCGCAAGGCCTCGCAGAACACGCTGAACGGGTTTGGCCCGGTGCTGCCGGAACTGCTGGGCGGTTCGGCCGACCTGGCCGGTTCGAACCTGACGATCTGGTCGGGCTCGAAAGGCGTTTCGAAGGACAACGGCGCCGGCAACTACATCTATTACGGCGTGCGCGAGTTCGGCATGTCCGCGATGATGAACGGCATCGCACTGCACGGCGGGTTCATCCCGTACGGCGCGACGTTCCTGATGTTCTCCGAATATGCGCGCAACGCGCTGCGCATGGCCGCGCTGATGAAGGTGCAGAGCATCTTCGTCTACACGCACGATTCCGTCGGTCTTGGCGAGGACGGTCCGACCCATCAGGCCGTCGAACAGACCGCGACCCTGCGCATGATCCCGCGCATGAGTGTGTGGCGCCCCTGCGATGCCGTCGAGTCCGCGGTCGCCTGGAAGGCTGCGGTCGAGCGCCGCAACGGTCCGTCGAGCCTGATCTTCTCGCGCCAAGCCCTGCATCATCAGCAGCGCACGCCCGAGCAGATCGCTGCGATCGCCCGCGGCGGCTATGTGCTGCGCGATGGCGGCGGCACGCCTGATGCGATCGTGATCGCGACGGGTTCGGAGGTCGGTCTTGCGGTCGCGGCGGCCGAGACGATCAAGCACCGCGATGGCAAGAACATCCGCGTCGTGTCCATGCCGAGCACCGACGTGTTCGACGCGCAGGACGCGGCCTATCGCGAATCGGTGCTGCCGTCATCGGTGACCAAACGCGTCGCCGTCGAGGCCGGTGTGACCGGTTTCTGGGCGAAGTACGTCGGGCTTGCGGGCAAGGTCGTCGGCATCGATACCTTTGGCGAGTCCGCGCCGGACAAAGACGTGTTCAAGCACTTCGGCATCACCGCCGAGAATGTCACGGACGTCGTCGCCTCGGTGCTCTGATCGCAAAGACACCTCGAGCCGGCGGCGCCGCGTCGCACGCTGGCAACACCTTCATCGTTTAGACATACAAGGGTTGAGAAAATGGCAGTGAAAGTTGGTATCAACGGCTTCGGTCGAATCGGTCGTATGGCGTTCCGCGCGATCAGCAAGGAGTTCCCGGACATTGAAGTGGTCGGCATCAACGACCTGCTGGACCCGGACTATCTCGCCTACATGCTCAAGTACGACTCCGTGCACGGCAACTTCCAGGGCGACATCGCCGTTGAAGGCAAGAACATGGTCGTCAACGGCAAGAAGATCCGTCTGACCGCCGAGCGCGACCCGGCCAACCTGAAGTGGAACGAAGTCGGCGCCGATCTCGTGATCGAGTGCACGGGCTTTTTCCTGACCGAGGAAACCTGCCAGAAGCACATCGACGCCGGTGCCAAGAAGGTCGTGCAGTCCGCGCCTTCCAAGGATGCGACGCCGATGTTCGTCTACGGCGTGAACCACAAGACCTACACCGGTCAGAAGATCGTTTCGGCGGCCTCGTGCACGACGAACTGTCTGGCGCCGGTGTCGAAGGTGCTGCATGACAACTGGGGCATCAAGCGCGGTCTGATGACCACGGTGCATGCCGCCACGGCGACGCAGAAGACCGTCGATGGCCCGTCGCAGAAAGACTGGCGCGGCGGCCGTGGCATTCTCGAGAACATCATCCCGTCTTCGACCGGTGCCGCGAAGGCCGTCGGCAAGGTGCTGCCGGACCTCAACGGCAAGCTCACGGGCATGGCGTTCCGTGTGCCGACCTCCGACGTCTCGGTCGTTGATCTGACCTGCGAACTCGACAAGCCGGCGAGCTACGAGGAGATCTGCGCGGCGATGAAGTCGGCCTCGCAATCCGGCGATCTGGCCGGCGTGCTGGCCTATACCGACGAGAAGGTCGTCGCCACGGATTTCCGCGGTCGCAACACGCCGTCAATCTTCGACGCCGAGGCCGGCATCCAGCTCGATCCGACCTTCGTCAAGATCGTCGCCTGGTATGACAACGAGTACGGCTATACCTGCAACATGCTGCGCTTCGTGCGGCACGTCGCGAAGTAAGGCACTGCCTTGAGATGCTGCCGCGGCCGCGAGGCTGCGGCAGCCGGTTCGCTCCCGGGCCGCGTGGGGCCCGACGTGAGCGGATGGTTTGATTTGACTGGTCAGGAAAACAGTATGTCCGTCATCAAAATGACCGATCTCGATCTGGGTGGAAAGCGCGTCCTGATTCGTCAGGATCTGAACGTCCCGATCAAGGACGGCCGCGTCGCGTCCGCGGCGCGCCTGAATGCGTCGCTGCCGACGATCCAGCATTGCATCGCTGCGGGTGCACGCGTCATGCTCATGTCGCATCTGGGGCGCCCGACCGAGGGTCAGCCGGCCGCGGAATTTTCGCTCCAGCCGGTTGCGGATTTTCTCTCCGATGCGCTGGGTCAGCCCGTGCGCCTTGTGGCCGATTATCTGGACAGCGCACCGGCGTTCTCTGATGGCGAGGTCGTGCTGCTCGAGAACGTGCGCTTCAACGCCGGCGAGAAGAAGAACGAAGAGGGCCTGTCGAAAAAATATGCGGCGCTGTGCGACATCTATGTGATGGACGCGTTTGGCACCGCGCACCGTGCGCAGGCCTCCACGCATGGCGCCGGTCAGTTCGCGCCCGTCGCCTGCGCCGGCCCGCTGCTGGCGGCGGAACTCGACGCGCTCGGCAAGGCGCTCGACAATCCCGCGCGCCCGATGGCGGCAATCGTCGGCGGCTCGAAGGTCTCGACCAAACTGACCGTGCTCGATTCGCTCTCGAAGATCGTCGATCAGCTCATCCCGGGTGGCGGCATCGCGAACACGTTCATTGCGGCAGCCGGTTACAAGGTCGGCAAATCGCTGTATGAGGCCGATCTGATCCCCGAGGCCAAGCGCCTGATGGAAGCCGCGAAGGCCAAGGGCGGCGAGATTCCGGTGCCGACCGACGTGGTCGTGGGCAAGGAGTTCTCGGAGGCCGCCGAGGCGACCGTGAAGCAGGTCTCGGAGGTCGCCGACGACGACATGATCTTCGACATCGGACCGGAAACCGCTGCGCGGTTCGCGGCAATGATGAAGGCCGCGGGCACCGTGGTGTGGAACGGTCCGGTCGGCGTGTTCGAGTTCGACCAGTTCGGCGAAGGCACAAAGACGCTCGGCAATGCGATCGCCGATTCCAGCTGCTTCTCCATTGCCGGTGGCGGCGATACGCTTGCGGCCGTGGACAAATATGGCCTCAGTGATCGGATTTCGTATATCTCCACGGGTGGTGGTGCATTCCTCGAGTTCCTCGAGGGCAAGAAGCTGCCGGCCGTGGAAATGCTGGAGGCGCGCGCGGCCGGTTAAACGGCCCCGGCGACAAAACCATGCCCAGACGCACCAAGATCGTTGCCACGGTCGGTCCGGCGACCGACGACCCGTCGGTCATGGACGCATTGATCGCGGCCGGTGTGGATGTGGTGCGGGTGAACTGCTCGCACGGCAGTCATGAGGAAAACCTGCGCCGGGTCGAAACCATCCGCAATCGCGCGCGTGCCAGCGGTCGTCAGGTCGGCGTGTTGCTGGACCTGCAGGGCCCGAAGATCCGCACCGAGCGTTTCGCCGAAGGCCCGGTCTATCTGACCGAAGGCGACAGCTTCGTGCTGGATGCCGCCATGGCGACCGACGCGGGTGATCGAAACGGCGTCGGCGTGACCTACAAGAACCTGCCGAATGATGTCGCGCGCGGCGACACCCTGCTGCTCGACGACGGCGCCATCGTGCTGTGGGTCGAGGGCGTGGAAGGCACGGTGATCCGCTGCCGCGTCGAACAGGGCGGCACGCTGTCGAACAACAAGGGCATCAACCGCCTCGGTGGCGGGCTTTCCGCCGGCGCGCTGACCGACAAGGATCGCGAGGACATCCGTTTCGCGGCCGAGATCGAGGCCGACTACATGGCCGTGTCGTTTCCACGCAATGGCGACGACATTCGCGAGGCGCGCGACCTGTTGCGTGCGGCCGGCGGCACCGGCGATCTGATCGCCAAGGTCGAGCGCGCCGAGGCGCTGGACAACATCGAGGACATCCTCGAAGCCACCGATGTGGTGATGATTGCGCGCGGTGACCTTGGCGTGGAACTCGGCGATGCCGAACTACCCGCAATCCAGAAGCGCCTGATCTCGCTGTCGCGTCAGCGCAATCGCATCGTAATCACCGCGACGCAGATGATGCACTCGATGGTCGACCATCCGGTGCCGACGCGCGCCGAAGTGTTCGACGTTGCCAATGCCGTGCTCGATGGCACGGATGCGGTGATGCTGTCCGCCGAGACGGCTTCCGGTCATTACCCGGTGCAGGCCGTCAAGGCCATGAGCCGCATCTGCTGTGAAGCCGAAAAACATCGCAGCGCGCGCGTGTCCGATCATCGCATCGACAGCGTATTCGGCCGCGTCGACGAGGCCATCGCGATGTCCGCGATGTACACGGCGAATCATCTCGACGTGAAAGCCATCGCCGCATTGACGGAATCCGGTTCGACCGTGCGCTGGATGTCACGCATCAGCTCGGGTATCCCGATCTATGCGCTGACCAAACACGTATCCACCCGCCGCAAGGTCACGCTGTACCGCGGGGTGTACCCGGTGAGTTTTGAGATGGCCGATGCCGATGTGCACAAGGCCAATGAGGAAGCGATCGACGAACTGCTGCGCCGCGGCGCGGTGCGCGAGAACGACCTGGTCGTCATGACCAAGGGCGATCGCTGGGGGGTCGAGGGACAGACCAACATCATGCGCATCATGCGCGTCGGCGAGCACCGGCTACCGGTGCTCGAGTAAGGGCAAGCCCGCCTAATTACCGTACGAAATCCGAACGAGGAGAACGAACCATGGCACTGATTTCACTGCGCCAGCTGCTGGACCACGCCGCCGAGCGTGGCTACGGCGTGCCGGCTTTCAACGTCAACAACCTCGAGCAGATGCGCGCCATCATGGAAGCCGCGGACGAGACCGATTCGCCTGTCATCGTGCAGGCCTCCGCGGGTGCGCGCAAATACGCGGGTGCCCCGTTCCTGCGCCACCTGATCCTGGCCGCGATCGAGGAATTCCCGCACATCCCAGTGTGCATGCACCAGGACCACGGCACCTCGCCGGCGGTCTGTCAGCGTTCCATACAGCTCGGCTTCAGCTCCGTGATGATGGACGGCTCGCTGGGTGAGGACGGCAAGACCCCGACCTCCTACGAG
Organism: Chromatiales bacterium; assembly: GCA_020445605.1. NCBI lineage: Bacteria > Pseudomonadati > Pseudomonadota > Gammaproteobacteria > Chromatiales > Chromatiales bacterium. The sequence continues at coordinate 54,154 of JAGRGH010000014.1, read as the reverse complement.
TACAACGTCGATGTCACGCGTCGCACCGTCGAGATGGCACATGCCTGCGGCGTGTCCGTCGAAGGCGAACTCGGTTGCCTGGGCTCGCTCGAAACCGGCATGGCCGGCGAGGAGGACGGCATCGGCGCCGAAGGCAAGCTCGATCACAGCCAGCTGCTGACCGATCCGGAAGAGGCCGCGGACTTCGTCAAGAAGACGGGCGTGGATGCACTGGCAATCGCCATCGGCACCTCGCACGGCGCCTACAAGTTCACGCGTCCGCCCACGGGTGACATCCTTGCAATCGAGCGCATCCGCGAAATCCATGCGCGCATCCCGACCGTGCACCTCGTGATGCATGGTTCGTCGTCCGTGCCGCAGGACTGGCTGGCGATCATCAACAACTACGGCGGTGACATGGGCGAGACCTATGGCGTGCCGGTCGAGGAAATCGTCGAAGGCATCAAGTCCGGCGTGCGCAAGGTCAACATCGACACCGACCTGCGTATGGCATCGACCGGCGCGGTGCGCAAGTTCCTCGTCGAGAACAAGAAGGAATTCGACCCGCGCAAGTTCCTGACCGCCGCCACCAAGGCCATGAAGCAGATCTGCAAGGATCGCTACGAGGCCTTCGGCACCGCCGGCAATGCGTCGAAGATCGTCCCGCTGTCGCTCGAGGCCATGACCTCGCGTTATGCCAAGGGTGAACTCGACCCGAAGGTGAATTGAGATCGGTTCGATCCGAACTGAAAGAGGGGCGCTTCATGCGCCCCTTTTTCGTTGTAGTCCTAGCTAGGGCCGGTTTACCCTGAGGGTGCGCACCGCGCACCATATCGGGCTTCCAAATAACCCGCGTAGGGTGGGCACCGCGCACCATGGGGGACCCCCAGACAGCCCGCGTAAGGTGCGTACTGCGCACCATGGGGGACTCCCAGACAGCCCGCGTAGGGCACGCACCGCGCACCATGGGGGACTCCCAGACAGCCCGCGTAGGGCACGCACCGCGCACCATGGGGGACCCCCAGACAGCCTGCGTAGGGTGCGCACCACGCAGCATGGGAGCCCACGTAGGGTGCGCACCGCGCACCACATCGGGCCTCCAGATAGCCGGCTAGGGTGCGTACCACGCACCGACTTACTGCACCCGTCGCGTCGCGCCACGATTCGAAGCCGGGTAGGGTGCGTACCACGCACCGACTTCCTGTGCTTGCCGCGTCGCGCCATGATTCGAAAAATTGTGGCTGCGACTGCGTAGGATTCGAGAGAGATTCAGAAAAACCAGCTCATGTTCCACAAACGTTTTCCATGCCCATGCTGCGGCTACCGGGTGTTTCGTTATCAGCCCGGTTCCAGTGAACGCTGCCCGATCTGCGCCTGGGAAGACGATCTTGCGCAGCTTCGCTTTCCGCTCATGGTCGGCAGCTCCAACCCACAATCGCTGTATGAGGCGCAACGCGCCTACGAGGCGACCGGTGCGTGCAGCCAGAGCCGACAGACCGATGTGCGTACACCGGTCGGCGAACGTCGCGACGAGGAGTGGCGACCGCTGGACCTCAAGCGCGACAACGTCGAACGGCCGGCGCGCGGCAACAACTACGCCGACAGCTATCCGCTGGAAGACACCACGGTGCTGTACTACTGGCGAACCAGTTACTGGCGACGCGTGGTGGGGTAGCCGCTGCGCCGTCCGTATGGGACGCCGCCTGCGACGCAGTCGAACGCTTGTGGCATCCGCGCCCCCGTGCTAGCTTTCGGCCCAGGGCAGGAAAAGGGGTTTCGCCCCGGGAGCAAGGTTCGCCGTGGACAGGGTCTCAGCCATCGGAAGATCGAGTAACGCTTCGTGCCGGTGCCTCTGTAGGCACGCTCATGGGCGCGCCCAACTGCCAGTCAATCCCCCGCTCGTCATGCGGCGGCGATTGCCACGCCCTATCAACCTGTGTCCCGCAATTCGGTCGCGGGGGGTTATACGTCAGATTGACGTAATTTCCGTCTGCACTCGCGCTCAAAATTCCGCGACTTCGCATACGCTGCCCGCTGGTAAGGCATTGATCGATCGGATTACGGGCGGTAGAAAGTGTGCCGGCTTGCGCTTGGCGCCAGCAGCGCGGCCGGGTCGTTGCGGGGGAGTTATACGTAAGTCTGACGTAAAACATCACGCCATTTTGACGTCTACTCAGTAGTTAGGCGTAAAAGAAGGGAAGCAATATGGGATTTTTCAGCAACCTATTCGGAAAGAAGGAAAAACCACCAATCGCAAGATTGACTGGGAATGGTGGTTATGAGCTTGATGCTGTGGGTGAGTCGAATTATCAAAAAGCCCTATTGAAAATAACCGGCGGAAAAACAGAAGAAGGTCATCATATGGAGGTTGAAGCGATCCTCATTCACGATGATCGCAATCCGTATGACAACAAAGCTATCGCCGTAAGTGTCGAAGGCGAGATCGTCGGTTATCTAAGCAGAGAGCATGCAAGGCAATTCCGTAAATTAATGGCAGAGGCCGGTGGCGCTGGAAGGCCCGCAGTCTGTGATGCCTTGATTGTCGGCGGTTGGAATCGTGGTGGCGGCGATGAAGGTCACTATGGGGTACGTCTTGATTTACCCATGGAGTGAGGAGGCGCGCCTAACAGGCGGTCAACGCAGGCCCGCGATTTATAACAAGCGGCGCTTCGCGGAAATGCCGTGGCGCGCAGCTCAACTCCAATCGTTCGGCGGCAAGGGTGCCGATGGTGACGAGTCCGGCGATGGTGAAGAAATACGTATGATAATCCCTCATTGCTAGAACAACGGAGGAACAATGGACCTAATCGATAAGATCAACGACCTTGCTTCACGCATAACGCGGCAGAAAGACCTGGTCATGACCGAGGAGGCGGCAAAGACGGCATTCGTCCTTCCTTTTCTTCAAACGCTGGGCTACGACGTATTCAACCCAGATGAAGTTGTTCCCGAATTTACCGCCGATCATGGCGTAAAGAAGGGTGAGAAGGTCGATTACGCCATCAAGCGAGATGGCCAGATCATGATTCTAATCGAATGCAAGACGGTCGGAGCTGACCTTGCAGCAAAACATGCCGGGCAGCTGTTTCGGTATTTTTCCGTTACGGACGCTCGTTTTGGTGTTTTGACTGATGGCGTCAAATACCTGTTCTTTTCCGATCTGGAAAGTGCCAACAAGATGGACGACAGGCCGTTTTTTGAATTCAATCTCTTGGGCTATACAGAAACGCACGTTGAAGAGCTCAAGAAGTTCACGCGGAGCGGCTTTGATCTTGAGACCATTATCGGAACGGCGAACAAACTCAAATATCATCGCGCTCTGATGTCTGAAATCCGGCAAGAGTTTGAAAGTCCCAGCGAGGAACTTGTCAGGCACTTTGCCGCGAAGGTCTATTCTGGTCGCTTCACCCACCAAGTTCGGGAAGATTTCACCGGTTTGGTTCATGGCGCCCTTCGGGAGTATGTTCGGGAACGTGTAAATGACCGGCTCAAGTCCGCGCTGGACACGGATAAAGGCGAGCAAGCTTCGCCAGCCTCAGGACAACTCATGTCCGCCGCACCGGTCGATGATAGCGGCATTGAAACAACCGAAGACGAACTGTCAGGTCATCGGATTATTCGAGCCATCGCCGCTGAAATTGCAGACCCCGAGCGCGTCGCCATTCGGGATGCAAAGAGCTACTGCGCGATCCTGTTCGATGACAATAATCGCCGTCCAATCTGTCGATTCTACTTTGGTAAAACCCGCATGGCGTTCTCGGTTTTTGTGCCTGCCGGCGAGCAAAAGTTCGATATTGCGAAAGTGAATGAACTCTACAAGCACAAAGCCGTAATTTTGGAAGCTGTCCAACAGTACCTATAGGCGTGGTGGCGTTGCCGCCGAACAAATCGTTGCAGCGGACGTGATAGTTCCTACGGTTTAGTGGACACCCTGAACTAACCCTTTAGGAGTGTTTGCGATGCCAAGACCAAGTCCGAGAACGACATACAGGTACAGTGATGAATTCAAGGCAACGGCGGTTCGGCTGAGTGAGCTTGCCGGTGTCGCGGAGCGTGATGTGCTCGACGCACTTTAGGTGCAGACTCATAAATCACCTGCTACTTCTGCTCCCGGCGAGGAGCACGGAGAGAGGACGTCGCACCCTTACCGTGCGCGGGTATTTGAAACCGGCGCTCGATTTCGGCGCGTAGCACCACAATGGTGCGGGAGGGCGATCTCTACCTCCTTCGTTAGACACTCTGTCGGCAGTAAAATGGCTTGCTAGCGCCGTTTTATCGTATTCCAGCCGCTTGGCACGGAACCTGCTCGAACCCCCTCGACGCGTGGCGAATTCCCGTCGCGCGGAGCCGTATCCATCGGTCGCGCCGGGCGCGGCCAAGAATCGTTCACACGAGGGGATTTCCATGCAGATCAAGCACAAGCGCCTCACCGGCCGTGCTGCGGCGCTCGTCGCCGCGTCCATGTTCGCGGCCAACGCCGCGGTCGCCGCCGACACCATCAAGGTCGGCGTGCTGCACTCACTGTCCGGCACCATGGCCATCAGTGAAACCACACTGAAGGACACGATGCTGATGCTCATCGACGAGCAGAACAAGAAGGGCGGCCTGCTCGGCAAGAAGCTCGAGGCCGTGGTCGTCGATCCCGCTTCGAACTGGCCGCTGTTCGCCGAGAAGGCGCGCGAGCTGATCGAAAAGGACAAGGTCGCTGCCGTGTTCGGCTGCTGGACCTCCGTCTCGCGCAAGTCCGTGCTGCCGGTGTTCGAAGAGCTGAATTCGCTGCTGTTCTACCCGGTGCAGTATGAGGGCGAGGAATCCTCCAAGAACGTGTTCTACACGGGTGCGGCGCCGAACCAGCAGGCGATTCCGGCCGTGGATTATCTGATGGCCGGTGGCGTCAAGCGCTGGGTGCTGGCCGGTACCGACTATGTCTATCCGCGCACGACGAACAAGATTCTCGAGGCCTATCTGAAGGCCAAGGGCGTCGCCGCATCGGACATCATGATCAACTACACGCCGTTCGGTCATTCCGACTGGCAGTCGATCGTCTCCGACATCAAGAAGTTCGGCTCGGCCGGCAAGAAGACCGCCGTGGTCTCGACGATCAACGGCGATGCAAACGTGCCGTTCTACAAGGAACTCGGCAACCAGGGCATCTCCGCGACGGACATTCCGGTCGTGGCGTTCTCCGTGGGTGAAGAGGAACTTTCCGGCATCGACACCAAGCCGCTGGTCGGCCATCTCGCCGCGTGGAACTACTTCATGAGTGTCGAGGACGAGGCCAACGATGCGTTCATCGAGGCCTGGCACAAGTTCATCAAGAGCGAAAAGCGCGTGACCAACGACCCGATGGAAGCCCACTATATCGGCTTCAACATGTGGGTGAAGGCCGTCGAGAAGGCCGGTACGACCGATCCTTCCAAGGTCGGCGATGCGCTGATTGGCGTCGCCGTTCCGAACCTGACCGGTGGCTACAGCGCGATGCTCCCGAACCATCACATCACCAAGCCGGTGCTGATCGGCGAAATCCAGGACGACGGCCAGTTCCAGGTCGTTTCGAAGACGCCGGGCCTGGTCGCTGGTGACGAGTGGTCGGACTTCCTGCCGGGTTCCAAGGACCTGATCGCCGACTGGCGTGCCCCGCTGTCGTGCGGCAATTACAATGTGAAGACCGCAAAGTGCTCGGGTCAGAACTATTGATCTGAGCCCCGTACCGCGGCGGGCATCCACCCGTCGCGGTCCTGATCCGGATCCGGGCCGCAGGCTTCAAACCGCGGCCCGGGTCAATCTCCGACTCATCGCCCCGCGGTTGTGCGATGACCGCTAACCGGATGCGCCCGAATTCCGTGCAAACCCTGATTCGCAAGTTCGCAATCAAGTCCCTCGTCGTGCTGGCCATCCTGATGGCCCGTCCGGTGCTCGCGGTCGATGTCGCAAGCGGCGTGCCTGCGCTGGACCCGGCATTCGAGGCCCTGCTCGACGACAATTTCAGCCGCAAGGGCGAGGGCATCGAAGCCCTGGCCGCGAGCGGCCATCCGAAGGCCGCGCAGCTGCTTTCCGGCGTACTGGAAGGCGATATCCAGATCGACAAGAAGACCGGCCGCGTGGTGTTTGCCGAGCGCGCGGACAGCGGCTATCACATCCGCGATGCGATCACCGGCGAGGACCTCGGCGAGACCTCCCGGCGCGGCGTGCGCAAGATCGGCATCAACAATGCCGTGCGCAGCCAGATTCAGGCGGCGCTTGCCAAGCTGGACATCGACAGTTCCGATCCGGCGCGGCGCCTCGCGGCCGTGCAACAGATGCTTGAGCGACCCGCACCGGCGAACGCCGAGGTGCTGCGCACGCGCGTCGACGCCGAGCAGGATGCGGGCGTGCGCGAGGCCATGCGCACTGCGATCGCGCTGTCGGACCTTGGCGACGAGGATCCCGCACATCGCTTGAAGGCCGTGGCCGCCGTCAGCGGCAGTCTGGAACCGACGATCCGCAACGCACTCACGCGCGTCGCGCAGGACGATCCGGACGAGGCCGTCAAGGCCGCCGCGCAGCACGCGCTTGCCGCGATCGAGCGCGAGGTTTCCTATTACGGCTTCATCGAAACGCTGTTTTTCGGACTCTCGGCGGGTTCGGTGCTGGTGCTCGCCGCGATCGGTCTGGCCATCACCTTTGGCGTGATGGGCGTGATCAACATGGCGCATGGCGAGCTGATCATGCTTGGCGCCTACACCACCTATCTGATGCAGCAGGCACTGCCCGGCATGCCGGGGCTGGCCGTCGCGCTGTCCATACCCGCGGCGTTTCTGGTTTCGGGTTTTGTCGGCATTTTGATCGAGCGCGGCGTGATTCGATTTCTGTACGGACGACCGCTCGAGACGCTGCTCGCGACCTTTGGTATCTCACTCGCGCTGCAACAGCTCGTGCGTACAGTGATCTCTCCGCAGAACGTGCCGGTCGAGAACCCGGAGTATCTCTCCGGCTTCTGGCAGATCAACAGCGTGCTGTCGCTGACCTACAACCGCCTGTACATCATCGGCTTCTGCCTGATCGTGTTCGCGGCACTGTTCATTACGCTCAAGAAGACGCGACTCGGCCTGCAGGTGCGTGCCGTTTCGCAGAACCGGGCCATGGCGCGCGCGATGGGCGTGCGGTCCGCGCGGGTGGATGCGCTTACGTTTGGTCTGGGTTCGGGCATCGCCGGGATCGCCGGCGTGGCACTGTCGCAGCTCACCAACGTCGGTCCGAACCTCGGGCAGGCCTATATCGTCGACAGTTTCATGGTCGTCGTGTTCGGCGGGGTCGGCAATCTCTGGGGCACGCTGATCGGCGGCATGACGCTCGGCGTGGCGAACAAGTTCATGGAGCCCTATGCGGGCGCGGTGCTCGCGAAGATCCTCGTGCTGGTCTTCATCGTCCTGTTCATCCAGAAGCGCCCGCGCGGGTTGTTCCCGCAGAAGGGCCGCGCGGCCGAGGGTTGACGCAATGTTCATGATGCGTCTGCTCCGTAACGACCGTGGCGGCCAGATCATGCTGGCCGTGCTGCTGCTCGTGGCCGTCGGCGTGCCCGTGCTGAACAGCCTGCCGCCCGACGATCCGCTGTATGTATCCACCTTCACGATGACGCTGGTCGGCAAGTACCTGACCTACGCGTTGCTGGCGATCGCGGTCGATCTGGTCTGGGGCTATCTCGGCATCCTGAGCCTGGGCCACGGCGCGTTCTTCGCGCTGGGCGGTTATGCGATGGGCATGTATCTCATGCGCCAGATCGGCGATCGCGGCGTCTACGGCAATCCCGATCTGCCGGATTTCATGGTGTTCCTGAACTGGAAAGAACTGCCGTGGTTCTGGCAGGGCTTCGATCAGTTCTGGTTCGCCGCGCTGATGATCGTGCTGGTGCCCGGCGTGCTGGCGTTCGTATTCGGATGGTTTGCATTCCGATCGCGCGTGACCGGTGTGTATCTGTCCATCATCACGCAGGCACTGACCTACGCGCTGATGCTGGCGTTCTTCCGCAACGAGATGGGCTTTGGCGGCAACAACGGCCTGACGGACTTCAAGGACCTGCTCGGTTTCAACCTGCAATCGGATGCGACCCGTGCGGGGCTGTTCGTGGCCTCCGCGGTGGCGCTCGCGCTGGGGTATCTCGTGTGCCGCGCGATCGTGACCTCGCGTCTTGGACGCGTGGCCGTGGCGATCCGCGACTCCGAGGACCGCACGCGCTTCATCGGCTACCGGGTCGAACACGTGAAGCTTGCCGTGTTCACGGTGTCGGCCGTGCTCGCCGGTGTCGCGGGCGCGCTGTATGTGCCTCAGGTCGGCATCATCAATCCCAGTGAGTTCGCGCCGCTGGCCTCGATCGAGATCGTCATCTGGGTCGCGCTCGGCGGGCGTGCCACGCTGTATGGCGCGGTGGTCGGCGCATTGGCCGTGAACTATGCGAAAACCTGGCTGACCGGCGTGATCCCCGATGCCTGGCTGTTCGCGCTCGGCGCGCTGTTCGTGTTGACCACGCTGTTCCTGCCGCGCGGCGTGGTCGGCCTGCTGCGTCGCCGCGGAGCGCCGGCATGAAGAGCGGAATTCGCACCGCATTTCGTCGCGACCGTGTCTATAACTTTCTCGTGCCGAAGGTTGTCGAAGGCCTCGAACTCGAGCGCGGCACGGTGCTGTATATGTCCGGCGTGTCGGTGAGTTTTGATGGGTTCAAGGCCATCAACGATCTGGACTTCTATGTCGATGCCGGCGAGTTGCGTTGCGTGATCGGGCCGAACGGTGCCGGCAAGACCACGATGATGGACATCATCACCGGCAAGACGCGCCCCGATCATGGCGAGTGCTGGTTCGGCGGCAGCATGAATCTGTTGCAGATGTCCGAGGCCGAGATTGCGCGTGCCGGTATTGGCCGCAAATTCCAGAAGCCGACAGTGTTCGACAATCACACCGTTTTCGAGAACCTCGAGATGGCCATGGCCGGCGACAAGGGCGTGTGGTCCACGTTTCGCGCACGGTTGTCGGCCGAGCAGCGCGATTTCATCGACAGCACATTGGAAACCATCGGCCTGGCCGACGAAAAGGTACGCCACGCCGGTGCGCTGTCACACGGTCAGAAGCAGTGGCTCGAGATCGGCATGCTGCTGGTGCAGAACCCGGCGCTGTTGCTGGTCGACGAACCGGCTGCCGGCATGACGCACCAGGAGATGGATCGCACCGTTGAACTGCTGACCTCGCTCGCGGGCACGCATTCGATTGTCGTCGTCGAGCACGACATGGACTTCGTACGCGCGCTGAATTCCCGCGTCACCGTGCTGCACCAGGGCAGCGTGCTGGCCGAGGGCAGTATGGATCACGTGCAGGGCGATCCGCGCGTGAAAGAAGTCTATCTGGGCGCGTAGTCATGCTGAGCGTTAGCGAACTGAACCAGTTTTACGGCGAGTCGCATACGCTGTGGGATGTCGAACTCGAGGTGCCCGACGGCCAGTGCACTGTGCTCATGGGTCGCAACGGTGTCGGCAAAACCACGCTGCTGAAATGCATCATGGGTCTGCTGAAGGTGCGTGGCGGCCGCATTGCGTACAACGACGACGATCTCGTCGATGTGCCGGCCGAACGTCGTGCCGGCATGGGCATTGGTTATGTGCCACAGGGGCGGCAGATCTTTCCGTTACTGACGGTCGAGGAGAACCTGCGGATCGGACTACCCGCGCGCCGCGATGGGCTGAAAGCGATTCCGGATGCGATCTTCGAGATGTTTCCGGTGCTCAAAAAAATGAGCGCCCGGCGCGGCGGTGACCTTTCCGGCGGTCAGCAGCAGCAGCTCGCGATCGGGCGTGCGCTCGTGACCGACCCGAAGATGCTGATCCTCGACGAGCCCACCGAGGGCATCCAGCCCAACATCGTCCACGAGATCGGCGATATCATCCGCCGCCTGAATGACGATCTGGGGATCACCGTTCTGCTGGTCGAGCAGAAATTGCCGTTCGCGCGCCGCGTCGGCGACCGTTTCTGCATCATGGACCGCGGTCGCAATGTCGCGACCGGCGCGATCGGCGAACTCAGCGACGAACTGGTTCATCAATATCTGACGGTTTGAATGCTCCACGAACCCGCGCCACCGAGTCAGGGTTCCTGGCCGTGGCGGCCGGGCGGGTGTCCCTGATGCCCGCGCCGGAGACCACTGCGTCGGCGGACGGCTGGGCCGCGCGGCTGGAACTGGGGTTTCGCGAGCAGGCGGGGCGCACGGTCCTGTCGCACCGGCGCAGGTTCGGTCCGCTGGCCGTGCAACGGCCGTTCTATCCGGAAGGCGAGACCTGCCATGTCTATGTGCTGCACCCGCCGGGCGGTATCGCCGGTGGCGACACGCTGGACATCGACCTCGATCTGCCGGCCGGTCACGCGCTGATCACCACGCCGGGTGCCGCCAAGTTCTACCGCAGCAGTGGTCCGCTGGCCGAGGTTGGTCAGCGGCTTCGCGTGGGGGCCGGTGCGCGACTGGAATGGCTGCCTCAGGAAAACATCATTTTCCCGGGTGCGTGCTTGCGGGCCGGCACACGGCTTGATCTGGTCGGCGACGCGCGCGCCCTGTTATGGGAAATCCATTGTTTCGGTCGTCCGGTAATCGATGAGGCCTTTACGCACGGGAACGCCGGGTTTTCCCTGAGCGTTGCGCGCGACGGTGAACCGCTGCTGGAGGAGCGCCTGCGCGTGACCGAATCCAGCCTCGGGCGTCGCGCCCTGCTCGCGGGTCGCCCGGTGACCGGGACCCTGATTGCCACGGGCTGCGACTCCGCGCTCCTGGACCGGGTGCGCGGGCTGCTGCCGGGCGGTGGGGAGTTCGCCGCCACCCGCCTCGACGACCTGCTGGCTTTGCGCTACCTTGGCGGCTCCACCGAGCAATGTCGCAAGGTGTTCACGGCCGCATGGCAGGTGTTGCGCGAGCCGGTGTTGGACAAACCCGCCCAGTTGCCGCGCGTCTGGGCAACCTGAACCTACCCGGAGCCTTGCGATGGAACTGACCCCGAGAGAGAAAGACAAGCTGCTGCTGTTCTCCGCCGCGCAGCTCGCCGAGCGTCGTCGTGCACGCGGGCTGAAGCTCAACTATCCCGAGGCGATGGCGCTGATCAGCTTCGAGATCATGGAAGGCGCGCGTGATGGCCGAAGCGTCGCCGAACTCATGGATTACGGGCGTACCCTGCTGGGTCGCGACGATGTCATGGACGGTGTCGCCGAGATGATCAATGAGGTGCAGGTCGAGGCGACCTTTCCGGACGGCACCAAGCTCGTCACCGTACACGACCCCATCGTCTGAATACACGGGCGACCGGTGATCCGACTCATTCCCAAGGTGCTGGATGCGAATGCTCTGGACGCTGTCCGCGAGGCGCTGGCGGGAATGAACTTCGTCGACGGCCGGGCCAGCGCGTCGGCGATGCTGCATGACCGGAAATACAATCTGCAACGTGAGCGCACCAGCCGGCAGGCGGATGACCTCGACCTGCTGGTTGTCGATGCCCTGCGCCACAACGAGGAATTTGAGCGGGCCACCCTGCCCCGGCGAATCATTCCACCGCTATTCAACCGCTACGAGGTCGGCATGCACTACGGCCCGCATGTGGACGCCGCGCTGATGGGTGCCCGGGAGACCCCACTACGTGCCGACGTCTCGGTCACCGTCTTCCTCACCGAGCCGGAGGACTATGAGGGTGGCGAGCTGATCATCCAGACCGATATCGTCGACGAGGAGATCAAGCTGCCGGCCGGTAGCGCGGTGATTTATCCCTCGATCTTCCACCATTGGGTGGAGCCGGTGACCGCCGGCCGCCGTGACGCCGCGGTGCTGTGGGTGCAGAGCTTCGTGCGGGACCCGAACGACCGGGCGATGCTTTTTGAGCTCAGCCAAGCCAGCGGACTGCTGAATGCGGAGAATGCCGGCGGCGAGGCCGCTCGACTGGTCAACAAGACCTACACCAACCTGCTGCGCAAGCTGGCGGAGGTCTAGATGACAGGGACGGGATCGACTTCAGGTATTGGGCAGAACACGCTTGCGACGGCGCCGCGTCAGACCCGCGGTTGCTGCGCCGATACCCAGCAACGCACCTGTGTCCGCCAGTGGGACACCGACCTGGGGCGGTGCCGACGTCTCCAGGGTGAAAAGCGCTACGTTGAACTCGGCAGACAGAAATCGATGCGAGATATTCAACACGCCAGAGCCGGGTACAACTCCGTTGAAGACATCCTGCGTCCCGCTGGCGATGACTTGAGAGTAGAGGGAGACTTGGGCATCACTCAGCCAGTCGATACCGCACATCGCCACGCCGTCACCAGCCTCGCAGTCCACCGTCATGGTGAAATTGTGGCCCGCTGTGAGCCCACTAAAGACGAAGAAATCGTCGTCGCTCCGGGCTTCGGTGCGGACCTGATCGACCGACGGATCCAGTGTCGTCCGCGCGGCGAAAGTATTACCGAGTTGGGGATCCGATCCGGAGTATTCGTCGTAGAGCACCGCCGAAGCCGGTCCCGCGCCCAATACCGCCGCGATGGCAATCGCCACTTCGCTAGCCTTCATAGGTCACCCGAATACTTGTTGTTCATTAGCAGGCTTGGAGTATACAACCGGCTCGTTTCGGGAACCATAGGGCCGCCGGCTCTACTCAATCGCACCCCACCGGAGACTCCACGATGATCCCAGGTGAAGTCATCGCCGCCGACGGCGAGATCGAACTCAACACGGGACGTGAGCGCATCACGCTGTCCGTCGCGAATACCGGCGACCGGCCGATCCAGGTCGGCTCGCACTACCATTTCTACGAGACCAACGGCGCATTGCGTTTTGATCGCGAAGCCGCGCGCGGTTTCCGGCTGAACATCCCGGCCGGCACGGCCGTGCGCTTCGAGCCGGGACAGACCCGCGAGGTCGAACTGGTCGCCTATGCCGGCGACCGCCAGGTCTACGGTTTCAACGCGAAGATTCAGGGAGCGCTGGACGCATGAGCACGATCACCCGACGCGCCTATGCCGAGATGTACGGGCCGACCACGGGCGACCGCGTGCGGCTGGCCGATTCCGCGCTGGTGATCGAGGTCGAGGCCGACCGCACGATCTACGGCGACGAGGTCAAGTTCGGCGGCGGCAAGGTGATCCGCGATGGCATGGGGCAGAGCCAGCGCGGCGCGGCCGAGGTTGCCGATGTCGTCATCACCAATGCACTGATCCTCGACTGGTGGGGCATCATCAAGGCCGACGTCGGCATCAAGAACGGCCGCATCAGCGGCATCGGCAAGGCCGGCAATCCCGACGTGCAGCCGAATGTGGAGATCGTCATTGGACCTGGCACCGAAGCAATCGCGGGCGAGGGCCAGATTCTCACCGCCGGCGGCATCGACGCACACATCCATTTCATCTGTCCGCAGCAGATCGACGACGCGCTGATGTCTGGCATCACCACGATGATTGGTGGGGGTACGGGGCCTGCAACCGGTACCAATGCGACGACTTGCACGCCAGGCCCCTGGAACATCGCACGCATGCTGCAGGCCGCCGACGGGTTGCCGATGAACCTCGGCTTCCTCGGCAAGGGCAATGCCTCGCAACCCGGACCGCTGCATGAGCAGATCGCCGCGGGCGCGATGGGGCTAAAGCTGCACGAAGACTGGGGCACGACGCCGGCCGCGATCGACAACTGTCTTGCCGTCGCCGAGGAACAGGACGTGCAGGTTGCGATTCATACCGACACGCTGAACGAATCGGGTTTCGTCGAGGACACGCTGGCCGCCATGCGCGGGCGCACCATCCACACCTATCACACCGAAGGCGCGGGCGGCGGTCATGCGCCGGACATCATCAAGGCCTGTGGCGAATCCTTCGTGCTGCCGTCATCAACGAATCCGACACGCCCGTACACGGTCAACACCGTGGACGAACACCTCGACATGCTGATGGTCTGTCATCACCTGTCGCCGTCGATACCCGAAGACGTCGCGTTCGCCGAATCGCGCATTCGCCGGGAAACCATTGCCGCCGAGGACATCCTGCACGATCTCGGCGCGTTCTCGATGATCTCCTCGGACTCGCAGGCCATGGGCCGCGTCGGCGAGGTCATCACGCGCACGTGGCAGACCGCGCACAAGATGAAGGTGCAGCGCGGTGCACTGTCGGGCGATCCGGCGACACACGACAACTCGCGCGCGAAACGCTATATCGCGAAATACACAATCAACCCGGCGATCACGCATGGCATCGCGCATGAAGTCGGTTCGGTCGAGGTCGGCAAACTCGCGGATCTGGTGCTCTGGAAGCCGGCATTTTTCGCCGCGAAACCGAGCCTGATCATCAAGGGCGGAATGATTGCCGCCGCGCCGATGGGCGATCCGAATGCGTCAATCCCCACACCACAACCCGTGCATTACCGTCACATGTTCGGCGCGCTGGGTGGCGCCTGCGGTGCGACGACGATGACCTTTGTGTCCAAAGCAGCGGCGGATGCCGGAATCCCGGAAAGCCTGCGTCTTGCATCGCAGATTGGCGTGGTGCGCAACTGCCGCGAGATCACCAAGGCCGACATGCGGCTGAACGACTGGCAGCCGAAGATCGAGGTCGATCCACAGACCTATCAGGTGCGTGCGAACGGCGAACTCCTGAGCTGCGAGCCGGCCGCCGAACTGCCGATGGCGCAGCGTTACTTCCTGTTCTGACACTCTTGATGCTTGAACTCACGCAACGCGTGGAGACGGGGCATCCCGTCGCGACGGTGACGCTGACGCTGGATCAGCGCATCCGCGCGCGTCTGCGCGTCACGCTGGACAATGGCAATGAGGCTGGCTTGTTCCTCGAACGCGGAATTCGACTGCGTCACGGTGATCTCTTGCTTGCGCAAACCGGCGAGATCGTGCAGGTGCATGCCGCCGCCGAACCCGTGAGCGTTGTGCGCAGCGCCGATCCGCATGCGCTGATGCGCGCGGCCTATCATCTGGGCAACCGTCACGTGGAACTCGAGATCTCGCTGACCGAACTGCGCTACCGTCACGATCATGTGCTCGACGACATGCTGCGTGGCCTGGGACTACGCCCCGGGCTCGAACGCCTGCCGTTCGAACCGGAACCGGGCGCCTACGGCGGCGGACACGCGCACGCCCACGAACACCATCACGACCATGGGCACTGAGGCGCTCGCGCGCCTGCGCCTGTTGCAGCTGTCCAGCCCGACGCTGCCGGTCGGCGCCTTCGCGTATTCGCAGGGGCTTGAGTACGCGGTCGAAGCCGGTTGGGTGCGCGATGAAAATGAAACCGCCGACTGGCTGGCCGGCCTGATCGACGACACGCTGGCGCATCTGGAACTGCCGATCCTGTTCCGCATGCAAGCGGCATGCACGCGTGGTGATGAGTCCGAACTGCGCAGCCTTGCGAAGCGAATCGTGGCGGCACGCGAGACTGCCGAACTGCGTGCCGAGGAGTCCACGCGTGCACGGGCGCTGGCCACGTTGCTGGCCGATCTGGATGTGGGCCATGCCCGCGAATGGCGTGAAACGCTGGGCATGGCCCAATGCGCGGGCTTTGCCTGTGCGGCCTACGCATGGAAAATACCAACCCGCGATGCACTGCTCGGTTACGCCTGGGCCTGGCTCGAGAACCAGGTCGCCTGCGCGATCAAGCTCGTCCCGCTCGGTCAGACCGCCGGCCAGCGTGTGTTGCTGGCGCTCGGTCCCGCGCTGGAGCGGGCCGTTGAAACCGCAATGACGCTCGACGACGATGACATTGGCGCCAGCGCGCCGGCCTTGGCCATGGCGAGCAGCCTTCACGAGACCCAGTACACACGCCTGTTTCGTTCCTGAGGCAGGCATTCATCCAACAGCAACCAAATGATGAATTCTTCGGCAAAGGCGCCCTTGCGCGTCGGTGTGGGCGGCCCCGTGGGCAGCGGCAAGACCGCCCTGCTCGATCGGTTGTGCAAGTCCATGCGCGACGCGCACGAGATCGCGGTGGTCACCAACGACATCTACACACGTGAGGACGCGGAGTTTCTGATCCGCAGCCAGGCGCTCGCACCCGAGCGCATCGTGGGCGTGGAGACCGGCGGCTGTCCGCACACTGCGATCCGCGAGGATGCATCCATGAACCTGGCCGCGGTGGCGGATCTTCAGCGGCGCTGGCCGGAACTCGACGTCATCTTCGTCGAGAGCGGCGGCGACAATCTCAGCGCGACGTTCAGCCCGGAGCTGGCGGACCTGACGATCTATGTGATCGACGTCGCCGAAGGCGAAAAAATTCCGCGCAAGGGCGGGCCGGGCATCACGCGCTCGGACCTGCTCGTGATCAACAAGATCGATCTTGCCCCGCACGTCGGCGCATCGCTCGAAGTCATGCAGCGTGACAGCGAACGCATGCGCGGTGAACGTCCGTTCGTGTTCACGAATCTCAAGACCGGGCAGGGCGTGGACGAGGTGATCGCCTTCATCCGCCGCGAAGGCATGCTGGCTGTTGCTGGAATCGGTTGATAGGTGGCTCGTTTGGGGGCTGGAGAACGGACATGTTCGACTGGGTGTTGATGCCGGAGGCGTGGGCCGCGTTTGCCACGCTGGTTGCGCTCGAGATCGTACTCGGAATCGACAACATCATTTTTATATCCATCCTGGTCGGGCGTCTGCCGCCGGCGCGCCGCGACTCGGCGCGACGACTCGGGCTGACGCTCGCCATGGCGACGCGACTGGCGCTCTTGTTCAGTCTAGTTTGGGTCATGGGGCTGATCGAACCCTTGTTCAGCGCCTTCGGACACGCGATCTCCGGGCGCGACCTGATTCTGATCGGTGGCGGGCTGTTCCTGATCGCCAAGTCCACACACGAGATACACGCCAGCTTCGAGGTCGAACCCCAGGCTGACGCGCCGGGTGCGCAGGCCGCCTATCTGTCGGTGGTGGTGCAGATCGCGGTGCTCGATATCGTCTTTTCGCTGGATTCCGTGATCACGGCCGTCGGGCTGGTCGAACAGACTTCGATCATGGTGCTGGCCATCGTGGCATCGGTGGCGGTCATGCTCGTTGCGGCCAAGCCCATCGGTGCGTTTGTCGATGCCAATCCCACCATCAAGATGCTGGCGCTGGCCTTTCTGATCCTGATCGGCATGACGCTGATCGCCGAGGGCTTCGAGGTCCATGTGCCGAAGGGCTACATCTACTTCGCCATGGCGTTCTCGGTGGCCGTCGAGCTGTTGAACATGCGCCTGCGCCGGCGTGCATCGGTGGCGACGATTCAGCTCGGCAAGAAGCTGCCGGAGCTCGGCGGATAGGGGCTCGGATACAGCGTTGCGAACAGCGCATCTGGTTCGATCTGCTTGCATCCGGATGGTGCGCATTGCTCGCCCTACAACTCGGAGGATGGTGCGCATTGCGCACCTACATTTCGGCGCTTCGGGTGCGCACCGCGCACCGGGAATCCAACGCATGTAGGGTGCGCACCGCGCACCGGGAATCTATCGACCGTTCCAGCCAAGGGCGAGAGTCCCGTCCGGCTGAATGGCGACGCGTGTACCGACCGATGCGCCTTCGCGGTTTAGCATGTCCGCGAGCCATTGCGCATCGGCTGCGTCCGCGCGATTGACGCGAAAGTTCGCGATGCGCGTCGGCACCATCCGTAACGCCAGCAGCTTGCCGGTGTCGGCTTCCACGTCCGGGAAGTACATCAGCGACAGTTCCGGGCGAAACCGTGGTCCGTGCCCGATGCCCTCGTAGTCGTTCAGCAGATCGCCGCTGCCGTACAGGATCAGCCGGTTGCCGTAAACCTCGATGCCCAGCGGGTGATGGGACGAGTGCCCATGCACGATGTCAACGCCGGCCTCATCAATCAGCCGGTGCGCGAATGTTTGGTGCGCTGAGCGAATCTGATAGCCCCAGTTGCCGCCCCAGTGCAGCGAAACCACCACGATGTCACTGTTCCGGGTGACTTTGCGCAGCTGGTCACGAACGCGTTCAAAGCTCGCATCCGATAGATCCGCAAGCCAGTTCAGGCCCGATTGTTCATCGGTCGCGACCCAGTCCGGCGGAATGCCGGCAGACCTCATTCCGTATGCGAACACCGCCAGTCGCGCAGGCCCGTCGAGGTCGAATATGGCGGGCGCGGCGGCGTCGCTGCGATGCCTTCCGGCGCCGACGTGGCGCACGCCCACGCTGTCGAGGCTGTCGAGCGTTTCGTCCAGCCCGCTGCGATCAAAATCCAGCACATGGTTGTTCGCGAGGGTGACCAGATCAATGCCGGCGGTGTTCAGGCAGCGCGCATTATCCGGATGCATTCGATAGTGAATCGGCTTGCGCGGCCAGAATGCGTCACTGGTCGTGATGCTGGTTTCCAGGTTGATGAAGCGCAGTTGCGGCGCGAACTCGTCGAGTATCGACAGCGCATCGCCCCAGATCGCCGCGCAGTCGACCGCCAGCGCGATCTGTGCGCCCTTGTTCACCGCCAGCGCAAGGTATACGCGTGCGTCATGCACGTTTGGTTCGTGCAGGACCGGATCGCTCTGCACGGGCAGTATCTGATCGATGGCGCGCCCGGTCATCACATCGCCGGCGAGGAACAGCCGCACCGCGTGCGGCGTGTGTGCGCTCGCGTGTTGCGGGCGTTCATCGCTGCAGCCGAGCGGTGTCAGTGCAAGCGCGATTGCGATCAGTGCGGTGCGAGCAAACATTCCTGGCAGTGCGGTGGTTCGGGTGTCGTCAGCGACCCTTGCGTATTGTGCGGCGCGACATCGACCGTGGCCAGCGCGGGGGTTGCCCGTCAGGTCGGGTGAGCCAGCCGGGCACCGGAAGTTCCGGCCCCGGCAAGCCGGAATGGCTCGATCCAGGCTTGTCCAAAATTTCCCGGATTCGCCTGCTACACTCGAAGCGGGGACCGAAGTGGGAGAGGCCGTTGTGAGCATCACACCGTGGCGACGTCTGTGCGCCGCCGGCCGTGCATTCGTTGCGTCGCCGCGCTCGTTCGCGGCGGTTGTGTCCCTGCTGCTGCCGGCGCTGTCACACGGGGCAAACCTGGCGCAGGCGCCGGTCTCTTGCGACGATCTCGCCGGCGCGAATGCCGCGGCGATCCACGACGCCAGGCAGGCGGCCGGTCGCGGCATGCGCGATGCGCTCGATGAAATCGATCGGGTCAACTTCGAGCTCGCGCACATCCAGTACTGGCTCCAGGAGGGTGAACGCTATCTGGGCACCCTTGCGTCTTGGGCCGGTATGTACTGGAGTCAGGAAGCCGACGCGATCAAGAAGCGACAGCAGGCGCTGAACGACACCTTGCGCGTCCTCGAAAGGCAGGAGCGGGTCGCGAGCGAGGCGCTGAAAGCCTCGGAGCAGGAATACGCCGAGATACTGCGCGACCCAACGAATTATCCCGCGGATGCGATTGGTTGGTACGACGCCCGGATCAATCGGCGACGTCAGCAGCTTGTCGACATCGCCAGAGCACGCACGAGCGCAACCCAGGAACAGAAGCGTCTGCGGGCGGTCGATGCGGAACTGCGCGCCGGCACACTGGGCGTTGTGCCGATTCCGTTCCTTGGTCACAAGAGTATCAACGAGATTGATGCTGACGTTCGCAAGGGATTGCAGTTGATCGATTCCTACCGGGCGAAACACAAGGCCTTGCTCGCGCAGATACCCGCGCTCAAGGCGAACGCGCGCGGCTGGCTCAAGCGCTACTACTGCGTGAAACAGCAGGCACCGCGGCCGGGAAGCAACAACCCGCCGCCGGCCGCCCCCGACAACGATCAGAGGATCATCATCCACGACACCCCGACTTCGATCATCTAGCCATGAAAAAGAGAAACAGGTTCATCGCTCGTGCGCTGGTGTCAGGCGCGGCTCTCGTGTTGTCTGTTTCAGTTCAAGCGCAGTCGTATCCAGATCAGCTCGTCAATCATCTCGAGAAATCGATCGAGCTGATGGAGCTGCTGTCCCATCCGCGCGACGACTACACGGCCGGACTTTTCGATGCCGCCGGTAACGCCCGCGCGACTCCGTCGGGCAAGGCACAGGCGGACCAATGCCGGGCCGACATCGCGTGGAATCAGTCGACCAATTCCTTTCGCGTCAACGATCGGTTTGGCGAGCGCTTCAGCTACTGCTGCCCGCCGCGCGCGGGCTCGGCGGCCGGCTCGATCTGGGGCACGCTCGTCTATACAACGGATTCATCCATCTGCCTGGCCGCGGCCCACTCGGGCGTCATCACCGAGGCCGCAGGTGGGCGGGTGACCTTCGAGGTCCGGCGCGGTCAGGACAGCTACGAGGGCTCCGTGCGCAACGGCATCACCTCCAGTCGCTATGGGCGCTGGGGCGCCAGCTTCACGTTCGTGTCGGGTGCGGCAACGCAGACGAAGGAGGTCGATCGTGAAATCTACGTTCAGCTCCCGCCCCCCGCTGGGCAGCCCCGGGTCACCGCGCGCAAAGATGTCTACGCGGTCGGCGAGGCCGTCGCCGTCGAGGTGTTCGATCTGCCCGCGCAGCGCGGTGACGAGTGGGTCACGGTCGTGCCGGCCGACGCCGCCGAGGGTTCCTACCGGCAGTGGCAATACACGAACAAGCAGAAGACCGGCACATTCACCTTCCGGGGCCTGTCGGAACCCGGCGAGTACGAAGTGCGTTTCCATCAGTCCAACGGCGACCGGATCGTCCGTGCGCGGGACCGGTTCCGGGTCGGTTCCACCAGCACCGCGGCACGGTCGGAGTGGACCGTGAATTACGGCACGCTCGCGGTCGAAGGCGAAGCCATCACCGTGGCGCCGCCGGGCGAGGGCCAGACCAGCTATTACATCGCACCCGCCTCCTTCCACGGCGACTGGCGCGGATATGCGCAACTATCCTTCGAAAAGCGGAGCTGGGGCGGGGACTACTACGGCCCCGACGAATACGGCGCACGCGGAGACGTCATCGTCAGCAGCGGCCCCATGAGCGCCCGCTACGACATCGCCCCCGACCACTCCACGAACTGGCGGCAATTCACCCTGCCGCTCAGCGGCGCCGGTTGGCGGTTGTCCGGCGGTGCCCGCACGCTCGGTGATGTGCTGGCGAACGTGACTGATCTGCGCATTCGGGCCGAGTACGGTGCCGGCACCGACTATTCCGCACTGCGGCGGGTGTCGCTCGACCGAACACTGTCGGCCGCGACCCCGAAGGTCGTCGATCGTGAAATCTACGTGCAGGTTCCGGGGCCCGGCAATGGGCCGCGTCTAGATGCGCGTAAGAACGCCTACGCCGTGGGCGAGGACATCGTCGTCGACGTGTTCGATCTGCCGGCCCAGCGCAGCGACGAATGGATCACCATCACGCCAAAGGGCGCCTACGGCGGTGCGTACAAACAGTGGATGAAAACCGGGCAGGTGCGCAACGGCACCTTCACATTCCGGGGACTGACAGCGCCCGGCGAATACGAAGTCCGTTTTCACCAGTCCAGTGGTGACTCCATCGTTCGGGCCCGCGACGGGTTCACGGTGCGCTGATTCGCGCGGTGGATATCTACGCCGGACGGTTGTCTGGTGTGGGCCATTCATGGGGCCGGCGGCCGCACTGCTCGCGTCGTACTTCCGACCGGCAGCGACTCGGTGGGTCGGGCCTCTCATTCATAGTGCGTCCACATGCGCAGCACTCGAACGACCCGTTCTTTCGGAAAGACCTCATAAACCAAACGGTGCTGAATATTGATGCGCCGCGAATATGCGCCAGCCAGGTCGCCGACCAGCTTCTCGTAGGGCGGTGGGGTTTGGAATGGGTCGGCAGCCAGGACCGCCAGTAGTTCCAACGTTTTGGCTTTCAGGCCCGCAGCCGCAAGTTTTGTTGCATCCTTCTTGGCGTGCTTGGAATAGACGATCCGCCACCCTACCACTTAAGCTCCTTGGCGCTTCTGCCAAGGGGCTCGGCCATGCCCTCCTTGATGGACTCCCGCATGCCCGGAACGGAAAGGAGGTATAGCGTTTCCTGAATCGCCTCCCAGTCTTCAGTCGAAAGGAGGACGGCGCTGGTCCGCTTTCCAGCGATATGAATCGGCTGATGTGACTCGGCGGCCTGGTCAATGAGCCGATACAGGTTGGCGCGTGCCTCGCTGGCAGTCAGGGTGGCCATCTTCGATCTCCGGGTGGATGGCCCAAGATGGTACGTATTTGCGTACGTCTCGTCAAGTTACCCTTATCAAGGGCTCGGCGACAAAGTGAGCGGACCTCTTAGAATCTATCGGGGGGCGACGCCGGAAAAGGGCTCTGACCCCTTAACTCCTTAAATCCGCGCTATTTAGCGAGCAGCCAGGTGATGCCGGTAATCAAACCGGCAAAGATGGTTATCAGGACAAAAGCAAAAACCAGAAACTGGATAAAAATTGTCAGCTTTGGTTGACTTGATAGATGAAATCTTTGCGAAATTCGGAATGCGAATGAGGCTGACAGCTCCTTCAACAGGTCAAACAGAATGCCGATCATCTAGGCGACCCTGTTGGACTTTCAAAAAGACGAAAAGAAACGGCGGCCAAACGGCTGTTGACCTGACGTCCATGCACGCCGCCCGACCTCATGAAAAGGGCTCTGACCCCTTAAATCGTTATACGACTTATCTCAGCCATCTCTCGCTATTTCAGCTACACGTTCAAGAATTAACTTGATCTCGTCGGGGACATCACATTTTTGCTCTTGAAGAATTTTAGTACCTTGGCCACCAAGGGCTCTTTTTAAATACTCGATAGAACTCCCTGCCTCGTGCTCATGCATGATGCGTTTATATGCATTTAGTCGGTCTTGGCCGGACCAGTCTCCGTTCAATTCATGTTCTTGAACTTCGGTACTCGGCGACAAGGTGCGGTTGATGATTTCAGCTACGACGCTTGGCGGGTAGTAATCTTCGATGGTTCCATTCTGAAGACAGTAAACTTCTCTGAGGTTTGGAAGTTGATCTCCTTTAATCCTGTTGAGATCGTCTGCGGTTTTATATGCATCTCTATCCAGAACCACCACGCATGGGATGTCGTAACCGCCAAGAAGTTTCACGATGCCATGAGCTTTGGGGAAATCGGAACCACCCATATTAATAATGGCAATACCTAACTCGAACTCGCTGAGGCCGAGCATTTCCATAAATGTTGGGAATCCGTCTTCCTCAGTGGAACCTTCCACGAGGATAGCGCAGTTGCCGCCACCTTTTAGAAGAGCATCCGAGGCTCGAATTCCTAAATCCGTTCTAATTGAAGGTAGGTCTTCTGAATCAAAGACCTTTGCAACTGTGTTTCCTGCTGTAGTACGAGTAAGCAAAATATTACTTTCAAACTGGCTACGATCAATAAATACTGGGGAGTGCGTTGTAACGATCACTTGTGTGGATTTACTAATCTCTTGAATCACGCTCAAAAGCTGGCGCTGAGCTTTTGGGTGAAGACTATTTTCAGGTTCCTCCATTGCGAAAATGAACTCTGCTTCTAAGTTTGAAGTAGCAAGTAACCGAAACAATGCAATTATTAGATTATTCTGCGTACCGGCGCCACGGTCTTGAATTTCTATACTCTCAACTCGGTCATCTGAAAGAGTGACTGCAAATTTAACTCCTTCAGTAGGATCAATTTCTAGATCATCAAACCCCAGTTTTACTGTTTCGTTGCTCAATTGTTCTTTGAGAAACGCTTCCATCGTTTCTCGTGGTTCGTCGACAGCCTCTTGGAGTATTCTCGCAACTTCCTGTAGTGGTGTTTCAGCACCGGCGTTTACAATTGCCTGCTTCATCTTGGCGCGAAGCAATTTTCCGAGCATGGCGGTCTTATTCATAGAAAACTGGACTGACAAGTCCCGTCTTACAGGTATGAAGTGAAAGTTATCATTGGAAAACCATCTGGCTGCAATAGGTTTTGCAATGGTTATTGCCGAATTGTCGTCCAGTATGACTTTCGTTTCCGGTGGCTTATTAAAAGCAAAGATCCGATTAACGATAATTGTTTCGTCACTTCTTTTCAGATCATTCAGGGATTCATCATCAGGGATGTCCGAGAAAGTGATGGTGATCCTTATATCGTTATTCGTGTCTCTTTTGTACCAGTCCTTTGGATCGCTCAGTTTCTTAGCAACGAAAAAGTTTTCGATTGCGTATAGGAATGACGTTTTCCCAACATCATTTTCACCAAGAAGCACGCTAAATTGTGTCATAGGCACTGCGATTGTTCGCAGTGCCCTGAAGTTTGATATTTCAACGCGACTTATTCGCACCTAAAACTCTCCATAGTCGTATAACGACAAGCATATGGGGCGGGCCGCCGCGCAGCGGTGGCACGTCCCAGCTGCCCGAAGGGCAGTGACATGATGCACTTGTTAGGCATTACTCCGACTTTCCTCAACCAAATCGTGTAATTGATGCCCGTGCTTGAACATGAACTCGACTCCTTTTGGGGTGATTTGCCATTTGCCCATGCCTGTGTTCTTTCGAGTTACCCGCTGAACATAGCCATGATTTTCAAGGCCTATGAGCTTCACTTCCAATTCCAGTGGCGCGTAATCTCTGTGATGTTCCGCAAGCTCGGTAGTTGATAGCGGTGTTTGTTGCTCGTAAGCATCATGCAGCAAATATTGCATGAAATAGATGCCATCTTTATCTGGCTGGAATTTGATTGATTCTGCGGACTTGGAGCGTGTTGCTTTTCTTTGCGGCAGCCACCAACCAATTACCACAGCCAACACTGTTGCAAGTGCTCCGATGATTGCCGCGATTATCGATGGCTCCATTTTTTATTGCCTAACAGCAGATTATGCAGCTGGCACAATATCGGCAATATTGTGCCGGCACGATATTGGTAATATGCGGCCAAGCGCACCACTCTTGTGCGCCAGAGATGCCCCGAACAGCTTGAAACGCACCAAATGAGCAGTGGGTTTCGTATGGCTCGGGCAGGCCCGCAGGCTCCGGGTGACGGCCCCCGCGCTGATGGTGATCCTGGTCGGTTCCCTGCCGCATGGTTCCCGGTCCCGCTCCCGTGTGAATCTCCTGATACCTGAAGTTGAACCTAGCACGGCTTTGCCCGGGCGGCAATTCGCCTCATGGGGCCGCTGAGCTGGTTTGATCGAGCACCGGTGCCAGCGCCGCGCCCATGTGTTTCGCGATGACGGGTTGTGCGGCCGTGGCGGGATGCAGGCCGTCGTCCTGGAACAGGCCGCGCTTTTCGTCCACGCCTTCCAGCAGGTTTTCGATCAGCGCCGCGTCCTCGGCCGTTGCGGCATCGCGAAACGCCTGGGCGAACTTTTCCGCATACACGGGGCCATAGTTCAACGGCAGACGCACGCCGGCGATGACGGGTGTGGCGCCGGCGGCCTTCGCGAAACGCGCGAGTGATTGCAGGCGTTCGCTGAGGCCCGCGGGCGGCAGACCACGCAGGCCGTCGTTGGCGCCGAGTGCGATGAGTACGACGGTCGGGGCTTCGACGATCAGGGTTTCGGTCACACGATCCAGCGCAGCGCTGGTGGTCTCGCCGCTGATGGACGCGTTGACGGTGTCCCAGGGTGGGTTGCGCTGGTGCAGTGCGCCGGCCAGCAGCGCGACCCACGAGTCGTTAAGATCGGCCAGGCCATAGCCCGCGCTCAGTGAATCACCGAGCACCAGCAACACCGGCCGCTGTGCCATCGCGTCAGCGGCACCCAACAGCAACGCGGCGAACCAGACGAGCCGCCACCGAGCCCTGCGATTGCGCATGTCGAACTCCGCTCCGGACCACAAACACGAAACCATAGTGCAGGCACGCGCGCTCGGCTACCAGGTGCGCGGCCCGACCGGGGTGCTGACCATCCTCGACGGCGTGGATCTGGACGTGCATGCGGGCGAGTCCGTGGCGATCACCGGGGCCTCCGGCGCCGGCAAGTCCACGCTGCTCGGCCTGCTCGCGGGGCTGGATCGCGCGACGGGCGGCTCAGTCACGCTGTTCGGCAGCGAACTCACCGGTCTGGACGAGGACGCGCGGGCCAAGCTGCGGCGCGGCCGTGTCGGTTTCGTGTTTCAGGATTTTCAGCTCGTCGAGACGCTGACGGCGCTGGAGAACGTCGCGCTGCCGCTGGACCTCGCCGGCACGCCGGACGCGATGGGTCGCGCGCGCGCAGCGCTCGAACGCCTCGGGCTCGCCGCACGGGCGCGGCATCGGCCGGCCGAGCTTTCCGGCGGCGAGCAGCAGCGTGTCGCGCTGGCGCGGGCCTTCGTAACCGAGCCCGCCGTGCTGTTCGCCGACGAGCCGACCGGCAATCTCGACCGGGTCAGCGCCGCCGAAGTCAGCGCGCAGATGTTCGACCTCGTGCGGGCCCACGGCAGCGCACTGCTGCTGGTCACCCACAACGCGGAATTGGCGGGGCATTGCGACCGGACCTGCCACCTGCACGACGGACGCATCGCCGTGGACGCCGATGCGTGACGTGACTCTGGCCGCGCGCCTGGCGCGGCGTGCCCTGGCCGGCGGCGATGCACGGTTGCTCGTGGTGGCGGTGGCGCTGGCGTTCGCCGTGCTCACCGGCGTGGGCCTGCTGGCCGCGCGTGCCGGCACGGCGCTGGAGGCGCGCGCCGCCGAGCTGCTGGGCGCCGATCTGGTCGTCGAGACCGATGCCGAACCGCCCGCCGACTGGGCCGCGCTGGCCGCGGCCGAGGGTCTGCGCACGGCCGTGGCGGTGAGCTTTCCGTCCGTCGCACTCGCCGGCGAGCGCACCGTGCTGGTCGGTGTGAAGGGCGTCGACCCGGGCCATCCGCTGCGCGGTGCGCTGCGCACCACGCTGGACCCGGCCACGCCGGATCAGCCGGCCGCGGGCATTCCGGCTGCCGGTCAGGTCTGGGTGGATGCGCGCGTGTTGCACGAGCTCGAGCTTGCGGTCGGCGACACGCTGGAGCTCGGCTACAACCGCTACAGGATCGAACGCGTGCTGACGGTCGAACCCGACCGCGGCGGCCGGGTGTTCCAGCTCGCCCCACGGGTGCTGGTCGCGCGGGCGGGGCTCGCGGAATCCGGCCTGCTTGGACCGGGCTCGCGAATCGAATACCGCTGGCTGAGCGCCGGTCCGCGCCAGGCGGTCGCGCGCGTGGCCGCGGTGCTGCGACCGCAACTGCCGCCGGGCGCGCGGATGCTCGATCTCGACAACGCCAGCCCGGAACTCGACAGCGCGCTCAATCGCGCGCGCGGGGTGTTCACGCTCGCCGCGCTGGTCGCGGCCCTGCTTGCGGCCGCGGCGATTGCGATCAGCGCGCGCCAGTACGCCGAACAGCGCGTGCGCGAGGCGGCGCTGGTGATGTGTCTGGGGGAGTCGCGCGCGCGCAGCATCGGGCTGGTCGCCTGGCAGCTCGCGTGGATCGCCCTGCCGGGGGCCTTGCTCGGCACGCTCGCCGGCTGGGCCGTGCAGGCGTTCATCGCCGGGCAGGTGCAGGCGCTGATACCGGTGGAACTCGCGCGGCCGGCGTTCTGGCAGATCGCCGGCGCGTGGTTCGCGGCCGCGGCGCTGGTGGCGGCCGGGGCAATCGGCCCGCTGGCCGTGGTCGGACGCGTTGCCGCGCGCGATGCCTTGCGCCGCACGAGTGCGGGCTGGCGGTTTGGCGACGGCGTTGCCGCGCTGCTCGCGCTGTTGATTGTCGCCGTGCTGCTGGCCGTGCAGTCGGGTACGGACTGGAACCTTGCCAGCACGGTGTTTCTGGCGCTGATCGGCGCACTGCTGGTGCTCGGGCTGGTCACCGTCGTCGCGTTGCGCATGGTCGCCCGGTTCGGTCGGCGCGCACGCGGCTTTGCCCTGCGTCAGGGGCTCGCGGCGGCACGCCGGCGGCCGCTGGCGACGGCGATCCAGGCGGCCGCGCTCGCGATCGGCCTGACGGCGATCCTGCTGCTCGCCTTCGTGCGCCAGAGTCTTGTCGACGGCTGGCTGGCAAGCCTGCCGGCCGATGCGCCGAACCGCTTTCTGATCAATGTGCAGGCCGCCGAGGTTGCGCCCCTGCGTGACTGGCTCGATGCCCGCGGGCTGGGGAACGTTCTTTTCTATCCCACGGCATCCGCTCGCTACGTGGCGTTGAACGATACGCCGGTGCGGGCGGAAGACTACGAGGACGCGCGCGCGAAGCGGCTTGCGACACGCCAGTTCATCCTCGGCTTCAGTGACACGCTGCCGAACGACAACCGGGTGGTCGCGGGCGAGTGGGTCGATGGTTCGACGGACAGCGGTTCGATCTCGGTCGATCGAGGGCTGGCGCAGACGCTGGGCCTGAAGCTCCATGACCGCATGCGTTTTCGCATCGGCGAGCGCACGCTGGAGGCGCGCATCGACAGTCTTCGCTATGTCGAGTGGGGCAACTTCCGGCCGAACTTCTTCGTGCTGTTCCCGCGTGCGGCGGGCAATGATCTGGCACTGCGTTATCTCGCGGGTTTCCATCTGCCGGTGGAACGTGCGGCCGTGCTGGCGGATCTGCTGCGTGCGTTTCCGGCCGTCACCGTCATTGACGTGGCGGCATTGCTCAATCAGGCGCGCGGCCTGTTTGATCAGATCACCGCTGCGCTACAGGTGGTGTTCGGGCTCGCGCTGGCGGGCGGGGTGCTCGTGATCATCGCGGTGACGCGTTACGGACTGCGCGCGCGCCGCCACGAGGCCGCGATTGCGCGTGCGCTTGGCGCCAGTCGGCGCGAACTGCGTGCCGCGGCCGCGTGGGAGTTTCTGCTGCTCGGCCTCGCGGCGGCCATCGCGGCGGCCGCAGTGGCGTCCCTGGCGCACTGGTGGATCGCAACGCGCGTGCTGGAGATCGCCTATGTGTTCGATTCCGCGTTGTGGTCCGCGGCCGTGTTGCTGGCGTGGATCGCCAGTGCGCTTGCGGGCGTGTTCGCGCTGCGTGGCGTCGCCAGTCGTCCGCCGCGGCTGCTGTTGCGCGGGCATTGATCGCTTGGGAACCTCTGGTTGAATCAGGGGTTCCCGCGGCACATGGAGGTGCCGCCATTTTCGACGGCTACAACCGTCGAGAATGAAAGAAAACGAAAAGTCGCATTTTTTCGTTTTCGCTGCTCTGACGATCCTGGAAGGACTCGTTCAGAGTTTCCCAAGGTGTTCAGATATATTGCATGCGAATGTTGTCGAACACCGTGGTCGGAAGTTTGGGGTCGACCTCCTGGGTGATGTCCGGATGTCCCATGCCGATCGCCAGCGCCAGCGGAAAGCTGGAATTGCCGATGAAGCGAGGCGCGCCGCGGATCACCCGCGCGAGTTCCAGCACGCTGGTGGTCGGATGAAACGCAATTTTTGAATCGAAGGTCCACTCGAAGTACTCGTGTTCCTTCGGCAGCCCGACGAATACGTAATTCCGCGCGATTGCGTGTTTGTTTCCGTACAGCCAGCCAAATCCGCCCTGTACGCGCGCGGAACGCGCGATGACGTTTTTGCCCAGCACGATGGGTTCGTCGACATCGAGCCAGGGCCGGGTGACCTCGTCGAATGCAAGATCAAATGCCTGGAGATGGCAGTCGGCCAGATTGCCGGTGCGGCTGCGTCGGTCGGGGCTCTTCAGCACTTCGCGGAAGCGGTCGAGGTTGTAGTCGACCGGCGCGCCGTTCCAGCTGCGTACGTCTTCGATATACGGTTGCGCGCGCAGCAGCGGCTCGATGAATGCGATGCGTTCGGCATCGAGGCGGGTGCGCTTGTCCGGACAGGTGATCTGTACGCCGCGCTCGGATGCACCGCCGGCCGGGTCCAGATACAGCACGCCGCCGCCGAGCGCGCGGATGACGGGCAGGCTGTAGATGATGTCGCCCAGATCGCCCGAATGTTTGAAACTGGCGCCGATTTCGGTATCCCCCGCAGGGGTGGACCCGGCGATCTTTACGCCCGGTACCCACGCACGATCAGCGCGCCTCGGGCGGGGGCGGCGGCAGCGCGGCCGGGTCCACCGGCTCGGCCTCCTGCAGGCCCTTCTGCATGCCCTCGCCGAATTCGCGCAGCGCATCGCCAAACGCGCGGCCGATCTCGCGAAACGCCGATCCCAGCGCGCCGCCGAGCATCGAGGCCTGCGTCTGCGTGGTGTCCACGCGCCAGCCGGAAAGGGTCTTGGCGAGCACCGTCTTGAACGGCACCGGGATCAGCCGCCCGCCATCTTCGACTACATACAGGGTGGTCGGGACTTCCGCGCGATCCGCCGTGATCGCGGCCTCGCCGACTTCGATCCTCGGTGCGGTCTCGCCGCCTTCGGGCTGCATCTTGTCCGGCAGCTGGTCGAGCGCCAGCGACTGCGCCTTCGCGCGGTCGCCCGCGAGCACGGCCTTCCAGAAATCGTCGGTCGTCCGGGCCGGATCGCCGGCATCGCCGCAGGCGGCGAGCATCAACGTGGCAATCAGCAGGAAAATCAGTCGGTTCGGCGTGGGCATGATCGCAAGTAACCGGGCATTGCTTGACTTGTGTCAGTGTGCATCAGCGGCCGGCGAAAGCGCCAGTTGCTAGAGTTTCAGAATGGCGACACATCCGCTGTGCTTTTGGCTGCCGGCCGAGGTCGACGCCCAATCCTTGTTCGATGCCCTCGGTCCTGGGCTGAAGTGCCAGATCGCCAGCCGGCGCAGCGGCCGGTTGCGCTGGCTCGATACGCACCGGCGCAGCCTGCTGGCCGACGGCGGTATCGCGGAGTTCGAGCCGGACACCAAGGGTCATCTGGGCCGGCTGGTCTGGCGGGACCTGGGCTCCGCGCATTCGAGGCTGCGCCTGCGTGGCGTTGCGTGGCCGATCGATGCCAGCGCGTTGGCCGGGCGTCGTCCATCTGCTCGGCTTGCCGAGCGCATGGCGGGGCGGGCGCTGCTGCCGCTGCTCGAAGTAGACCAGTACTGCGAGCAGCTGGATTGCCGCAATGCCGACGGCAAGACGGTCCTGCGCCTGGAACTGCGCGCGATCGGTGGCCGCGACGAGGGCCGCACATTGCTGCTGCGACCGCTGCGCGGCTATGCGGACGATGCGGATACCGCTGCGCTACGCATCGGCGAAATCACCGGGGTGCAGGCCTGCGGCGAGGACCCGTTCATACGCATGGCTCGCGCCGCTGGCGTGACCACATGCGCGCCATCGGCGCCGGCGTCACCAAAGCTCAGGCCGCGCAAGGATGCCGCTTCGCAGCTGGGGGCGATGGCCGCCGCGATGGTCGAGCCCCTGCGCATGAACGCACTTGGGGTGCGTGAAACGCCTTACGACCTCGAGTTTCTGCACGAGCTGCGGGTCACCGTGCGCCGGGTTCGCGCGATTCTCATCATTGCGCGGGATTGCCTGAACCGGAA
The DNA here is from genome assembly GCA_020445605.1 of Chromatiales bacterium. Taxonomy (NCBI): domain Bacteria; kingdom Pseudomonadati; phylum Pseudomonadota; class Gammaproteobacteria; order Chromatiales; species Chromatiales bacterium. The sequence continues at coordinate 22,954 of JAGRGH010000014.1, read as the reverse complement.
GCAGCGCGAAAAGCTCGCGAGCGAGCTTGCGTGGTTGCAGCGCGCGGCGGGCCCGGCGCGCGATCTGGATGTCCAGCGGCTCGACATCGAACCCATGCGGGCACGTCTGGACGCTGGATTGCAGTCAACCGTGGATGCGTACGCGGCCCATCTGGATCGTGCGCGCTCCGTGGCGCAGGGTTCGCTGGAGCGCGTGCTCGGAAGTCGGCGTTTCGAGCGCTTGCTGGGACTGCTCGCGGGGCTGGAGGCGTTGCCGAAGACCGGCGAGACCTTGCGCGATTGCGCGGCCCGGCGCCTCGGCAGGCGCTACCGGCGTATTGCGAAAGACATACGCGAACTGGATGACGAAGCGCCTGATGAGTCCTGGCATCGGCTGCGCTCGCGCGCCCGCATGCTGCGTTACGGACTGGAGGCCCTGCAGAGCCTGTGTGATGGCGCGGCGATGGCCGATCTCATCCGGCCGCTGCGCGGTCTGCAATCGGACCTCGGTCGTTATCAGGACTGCGTCGTGGAGCGCGCGCGCCTCGAGCGCCTGGCCGTGCAGCATCCGCAATTCGAGGCGCTGGCGCGTGCGATGAATCAGTTGCTGGCATCCGATCAGGTCGGCGCGCGAGAGCGTGCCAATCAGCGTATCGTTCACGCTTCACATACGAAACTGCGCAAACGCCTGCGCCGGTGTTTCGGCTAGCGTACTTCGCGTGATCCTGCGCCACGAGTCCGCCGATACAAGACGCCAATGAAAATCGTCGCGACCTACAACATCAAGGGCGGCGTCGGCAAGACCGCGACCGCCGTGAACATCGCCTGGCTGGCCGCACGCGACGGCCTGCGCACCGTGATCTGGGACCTCGACCCGCAGGCCGCCGCGACGTTCTACTTTCGCATCGAGGCCGGCGTGCGCGGCGGCGTCGAACGCCTGGTCGAGAAGAAGGACGCGCTGGCCGAGGCCGTGCACGCGACCGACTATGAACGCCTGGATCTGATCCCGGCGGATTTCTCCTACCGGAACCTCGACATCGAGCTGCACGGCGCGAAGAAGCCCGTCAAGCAGCTGCTGCGCCTGATCCGGCCGCTGAGCGAGGACTACGATCTGCTGATTCTGGATGCGCCGCCGAGCATCTCGATCGTTTCCGAGAACATCTTTCGCGCGGCCGATGCGCTGCTGGTGCCGCTGATCCCGACGACGCTGTCGCTGCGCACCTATGCGCAGCTCCTGGACTACTTTGGCGAGAACCCGGATCGCCGGCCCCTGCTGCTGCCGTTCGTGTCGATGGCCGACCGCCGCAAGCGCATGCATGTCGACACGATTCGCCAGTTGCAGCGCGATGATCCGCGCGTGTTGAGCGCGGTGATTCCGTATTCGAGCGTGATCGAACGCATGGGCGAGCAGCGCGCGCCGGTCGGCGTGTTCGCGGCCTCGCATCCGGCGGCCGAAGCCTACGCCGCGCTCTGGCACGAAGCAGCGCGACGCATGCTCATCGAACGGCCCGAAACGCGATGAACGATCGATTCCTCACGCTGATCCGACACGCAAAGTCGAGCTGGGCCGAGCCGCTGCAGATCGACCACGAACGCCCGCTCAATGCGCGCGGCGAGCGCGACGCGCCGGTCATGGCCGCGCGGCTGGCCGCGCGGGTCGATGCGCCGGATACCCTGCTGGTCAGTCCCGCCGTGCGCGCGCAGGCCACCGCGCAGGCCATGCTGCGTGCGCTGGTCGATACGCAGCCGCAGCTGCTCACCGTCGATGCGCTGTATACGGAAGACTGGCGTGCCGTGCTCGACGCGATCCGTGAGTCCGCTCCGGTGCAGGCGCGTTCGGTCGGCGTGGTCGGACACAACCCGGCACTGACGGAACTCGCGAACCGCCTCGGACTGAACATCGACAATGTGCCGACCTGCGGGATTGTGCGCTTTCGCTGCGAGCTTGCGGACTGGGCGGCGCTGGCGCCGAAGCACTGTGAATTCGTCTGGTTTGATTGTCCCAAGTGCCCGCCGCCGGATCGCGACGAATGACCGACCTGCGGCTGGGGGTGGACCTCGGCGGCACCAAGATCGAACTGCTCGCGCTGGCCGACGGACTGGAGCGGTACCGGCGCCGGGTCGCCACGCCGCAGGGAGACTATGCGGCCACGCTGGCCGCGGTCGCCGAACTCGTGACGGGCGCCGATGCGGCGCTGGGTGCGCGCGGCACGGTCGGTATCGGCACGCCGGGTTCGCCTTCGCCCGCGAGCGGGCTGATCCGCAACGCGAATTCCACCTGCCTGAACGGGCGGCCGCTGCGCGAGGACCTCGAGCGGCGTATCGGCCGGCCGGTCCGCATTGCGAATGACGCCAACTGCTTCGCGCTGTCCGAAGCCACCGATGGCGCGGCGGCCGGTGCGGGCGTGGTGTTTGGCGTGATCCTCGGCACCGGCGTGGGCGGCGGCGTGGTCGTGCACGGCCGTCTGCTCGAGGGCATCAATGCGATCGGCGGCGAATGGGGGCACAATCCGCTGCCCTGGCCACGGCCCGAGGAACTGCCCGGGCCGGCCTGTTACTGCGGACGCAGCGGGTGCATCGAGACCTGGCTTTCCGGTCCCGGGCTGGCACGCGATCACCACGGCCCGCAGCCGGTGGATGCGGTCGGCATCGTCGCCGCGGCCGCGGCCGGGGACGAGGTCTGCGAGGCCGCGCTGGAGCGCTACGAAGATCGTCTCGCGCGGTCGCTGGCTGGCGTCATCAATGTGCTGGACCCGGACGCGATCGTGCTCGGTGGCGGACTTTCCAACCTGCGCCGGCTTTATCGCAACGTGCCCGCGCGCTGGGGTGAATACGTGTTTTCCGATGTCGTACGCACGCGCTTGGTCGCGCCACGACACGGTGATTCAAGCGGCGTGCGTGGCGCCGCATGGTTGTGGAACGAATGACAATGAATAAAGGCCCGATGCCCGATCAACGCCCTGAATGGCAGGCGCTGCTGCGCAAGGCACAGACGCTGGCCGATACGCGCATCGACGAGCTGTTTGCGCGCGAGCCCGAACGTGTCGAGCGCATGTCCCTGCGGGTCGACGAGCTGTATCTGGACTATTCCAAGCAACTGCTTGACGGCGAGGCCATGGACACGCTGTTTGCGTTGCTGGCCGCGAGCGACTTCACGGGCTGGCGTCGACGCCTGTTTGCCGGCGAGGCGATCAATCACACCGAAAACCGAGCGGTGCTGCACATGGCGCTGCGCGATCGTTCCGTGCGCGAGTGGCAGGCGGCCGGCGAGCCGGTGCGCGAGGAGGTCGCGGCGGTGCGCGAACGCATTCTCGCGTTCGCCGATTCCGTGCGCCGCGTTGCATTGACCGGTGCGACCGGTCAGCGGCTGCGCGATGTCGTCGCGATCGGAATTGGCGGATCGCATCTCGGCCCGGCGCTGGTCTGTGATGCCCTCGGTTCGGCGTCCGGCGACGGACCGCGCGTGCATTTCGTCTCGAATGTCGACGGCAGCGAACTCGAGCGTGTGCTCGCGAACTGTCAGCCCGCATCGACGCTGTTCGTGGTGATCTCCAAGACCTTCACGACACTCGAAACCATGACCAATGCACACAGCGCACGCCGCTGGCTGGTCGCTGCACTGGGCGAGGCTGCGACCCGTTCACATTTCGCCGCGGTCAGCACCAATGTCGAGGCCGCCGTTGCGTTCGGGATCGAAGCGCACAACGTGTTCGGTTTCTGGGACTGGGTCGGCGGACGGTTCTCGCTGTGGTCGGCGGTCGGTCTGCCGATCGCGCTGGCGCTCGGCCGTTCGGCATTCGAGGCCATGCTCGACGGGGCCGCCGCGATGGACGCGCATTTCGAGTCCGCACCGGTTGAAGAGAATCTTCCGGTGCTGCTTGCATTGATCGAGATCTGGCAGGTGAATTTCTGCGGTCATGCCGCGCGTGCGGTCATTCCCTACGACGCGCGGCTGCGTCTGCTTCCGGCGTTTCTGCAGCAGCTCGAAATGGAGAGCAACGGCAAGCGCGTGGATCGCGATGGCCGCGGGATTGCCTATGCAACGGCGCCGGTCGTCTGGGGTGCCTGCGGTACGGATGCACAACACGCGTTTTTTCAGGCGCTGCATCAGGGCACGCAGATCGTGCCGGTCGATTTTCTGGTCTGCGCGCGCGCGGATCATCCATGGGCCGAACACCACGAGGCCCTGACCGCGAACTGCCTCGCGCAGAGCGAGGCACTGATGGTCGGGCGCAGCGCCGAAACCGCCCGCGCGCAACTGGCATCAGCTCGGCTGCCCGCGGACGTGATCGCCGCGCGGCTGCCGTATGTTTCGTTTCCCGGCAATCGGCCGAGCAGCACCGTCGTGCTCGATGCACTGACGCCGGCAACGCTCGGCGCGTGGATCGCCGCGTGCGAACACAAGGTGTTCGTAGAGAGCGTGATCTGGAACATCAATGCGTTCGATCAATGGGGCGTTGAACTCGGCAAGCAGCTGGCCGGTTCCATCCAGAGCGCATCGCGTTCGCCGGGCGGTCTCGCCAGCCGCGATGCCTCCACGCGAACCCTGGCCGAATGCCTTCAGGCCCGATCCCGGGTGGCCGATACCGACTGAACCTCGTGATGGCAGTCAGCCAATCCAGGGAGACGGGGCGCCCGATGCAGCCTCGACTCGGTCCACGATGAAGACCCTGATGGCGGCACGGCGCATGAAATTCCCGCGCAACGTGGTCCGCACGCGGAGGCCACGGGTCGGACCGTAGCGGCTTGTCTGGATGCGGCCGTGGACAAGCCGCTGCTGCACTAACAGGTTGTTGAAGAAGGCCCATCCATGGCCTTTTCAGCGTCGCAACCGAAAAGCGTGGTTTCCGGTTGCTCACGAAAATCAAACACTTGCATGTTCGATTTTCGGGCGAGACGTCCCTGTCTCGCGATAACAGGCTGTCGAAATGAGAGTTTCAACAGCCTGCTAATGGTTCGGCTGGATCAACGCGGCGACCACAGAAGCGGGCGCTGCGCCGGCGTGTCTGGACAGGACGGCATGTCACCTTTCAGCGGGTCAGCGGGTCCATGACTCTGCGGCGCTCGCTGTTCGGGCACGCAGGTCCAATCCGAGACAGGCAAAGGAGGTTCATCCATGCAGTCCCATATGAAAAAGTCGCTGTTCGCACTGGCGGTGGCCGGCGGCGTGACGGCCGGGCTGGCGCAGGCGTCCAGCCACCGAGAGGCCCCGTTGATCACGTCGATGCCGAAGGTAGACGCGTCTGACTTCTACATGTTTCGCAGTTACGAGGAGGGCCGCAGTGGGTTCGTGACCCTGATTGCGAACTACCTGCCTCTGCAGGATTCCTACGGTGGCCCCAACTACTTCACGATGGATCCGGACGCGTTGTATACCATCCATATCGACAACAGCGGAGATGGTGTCGACGACATCCGGTTCACCTTCAACTTTTTCAACTTCCTGCGCGGTCAAACCGTTCCGGTCAACGGCGTGGACGTCGCCGTGCCTCTGCGCACGATCCAGCCGATTGCCAGCAGCGCTGACGCAAACCAGCCGGAGTTTTTCAACGTGCAGATGCTGCGTAATGGCACGCTCGCCGGTTTCCTGACCGAGGTGGGTAGCGGCAGAAGCCTGATGGAGAAGCCGTTTGACAACGCTGGCGAGATGACCATTGAGGACTATGCGAGTTACGCGAATTCGCACATACACGATGTGCAGATCCCGGGCTGCGCGAATGGCCGTCTGTTCGTTGGACAGCGACGTGAGTCATTTGCGGTAAACCTCGGAGAGGTCTTCGATCTGGTCAACCTGAATCCGCTTGGGGCGCGCGACGCGAAGGCATCGGATATCGCCGACAAGAACGTCACCTCGCTTGCGCTGGAGGTGCCGATCGACTGCCTGAAGGGCGCTGGCCCTGTCATCGGTGGCTGGACCACGGCCCGGCTCCCGCGCGACCGCAGCCTGAATCCCGATGGCCCCGACTTCACCGAGCCGCAGACCGTCAGCGGAAACTTTATTCAGGTGTCGCGCCTGGGAATGCCGCTGGTGAACGAAGTTGTAATCGGTCTCCCCGACAAGGACCGGTTCAACGCCAGTCGACCCGCGGATGATCTGGCCAACTTTGCAACTTATGTGACGAACCCGACCCTGCCGGAGATCCTGGAAATCCTCTTCGGAGTTCAGGCGCCGAACAACTTTCCCCGCAATGATCTGGTAGCGGCGTTCGTGGCCGGGCTGGCCGGCCTGAATGATCTCGGCGTCGGAGAGATGCAGCGGCTCAACGTCACGATCCCGCCGGTGGCGGGCGACATGCAGGACAACCTCGGCGCGCTCGGCGGCGACCTGGCCGGATTTCCAAACGGCCGTCGTCCCGGTGACGATGTTGTAGACATCGAACTGCGGGTGGCGATGGGTGTTTTGTGCCATGCATTCCCGGGAGCCTTCGGGTGCGGGCCGACCGATGCGCCGGACGGTCTGCTTCCGTATACCGATCAGACCCTGCAGGATGCCTCGCAATTCGACAATGCGTTCCCGTACCTGACCACTCCGCTGCCGGGCGCTCCCCAGCAGTAGATCGGCCCGGTGGTCGCCGCGGGTCGATGCCTGTGATCGCGTTGCGGTCGCCCGGTCTGTTGACGCAGGCCGGGCTTTTTGTCGTGTTTGCGATCTCGATCGCCAGTGCCGAACCGTATGTCCCGCAGGACGACCACATGGTGCTTGCCAGCGTGCCGGTCGACGCGGCGTTGGTGCGGCTGCGCGCCGGGCAGCGGCGCGTGGACGACGGTGCCACCGATCCGTCAGCGGCGATTGCGCTCGCGCACGAGTGGCTGGAACTTGGGCGTCGTCGGGCGGATCCGCGTTTCGATGGCTACGCCGAGGCCGCACTTGCCGCATGGCGGGAGGAGCCCAATCCGCCGCTCGAGCTAGGCCTGGTTCGCGCTCGATTATTCGAACGACGACACGATTTCAATTCGGCGAGGGCTGAACTGGACCGACTGATCGAGCGAAGGCCAGGTTTCGGGCCGGCGCTGCTGGCGCGGGCTGCGCTGTGGCGCATCCGCGGCGATGCTCCAGTCGCGCTGGGCGATTGCCGCGCGGCGGCCAACGACGTGGGCCTGTATCTCGCCACGGCCTGCGTTGCCGAGACGATGGGGCTTGGCGCCGCAGCCGAGCGCGCACGCTTGATGTTCGAACGGTTGGTTGATCAGGAGCAGGTTGTCGCCGCGACCCAGGCTCACGCGGTCAGGCTGGCGGCCGCCGAACTCGCCATCCGCAATGGCGAGCTCAACCTGGCGCAACGGCATCTGGATGCCGCCCGGCGCATCGAGCCCGTTGACCCTTACCGCGCGGCATTGCAGGCCGATGTCTGGATTGCTGCGGGACAGCACGCAAAGGTGCTGGAGGCAGTGTCCGCGGATGCGCCGCTGGTGCTCGCACTGCGGCGCGCAATCAGCGTCAAGGCGATGGGCGGCAACGAACTCGAATTGAACCGTCGCCTGCGTGGGTGGTTCGAGTCCGAGCAGGCGCGCGGAGAACCGATCCATTCCGCCGAGCGTGCGCTGTGGCGGCTGGATGTCGAACCCGATGCCGCTCGGGCGCTGGCGGCGGCCCGGTTGAACTGGAGTGAACAGAAACGGCCACACGACCTTTGGCTTCTGGCGCGCGCAGCGTTGGCAGCCGGTGATGCCGATGCAGTACAGGCCGTACGCGAGTGGATTAGCGATACCGGGTTGATCGATGTGCGTATCGCGGCGTTGTTGGCCAAGGCGCCATGACCCGGAGTTTGCTCGCGACATTGGTGCTTGTATGGGCGCAACTGTCTTCGCCGGCCCGTGCCCATCAGTCCAGCAGTGGCTGGCTCGACATACGTGTGCAGGGGGCGACGCTCGACGTGCGGCTGGACCTGACGCCGAGGGACCTGGAGTTCGCAATCGGCCTGGATGCGGACGGCGACGGCAGCGTGACCTGGGGCGAACTCCGCGCCCGCCAGGCGCCGATCGAGGGGTTCGTGGACGATGCGCTGTCATTGGGTTCGCAAGCGGGCCCTTGCCGCTCAGGCGCGCGGCGCCTGCGGGTCGACCAGCGCGGCGGGGACTATCAGGCGGTGCTCACATGGCGGGCCCGGTGTGAAAGCGAACCGCGGCGTGTGACCGTGGATTACCGACTGTTCGCTGCCCTGGACGCACAGCACAGGGCGCTGCTTCGACTGAGCTCGGTGGCCGGAGTACAAAGTGCCGTATTGGATCCAAGCGCCGGCATGCGGACGTTTGAACTCGTCGAAGCGAGTGGCGTCTCGCACGCATGGGATTATTTCCGCCACGGCGTTCAGCATATCGGTCTGGGCACTGACCATCTGCTGTTCGTGTTGACGCTGCTGTTGCCCGCCGTGTTTCGTCGTTATCCGAGACCGTACCAGCCACACGCCCATCTGAGCGGAGTGCTTGCTGACACCGCCGTGGTGGTGACGGCGTTCACGATTGCGCACTCCATCACGCTTGCGCTTGGTCTGTTCGGCTGGCTTGAACTGTCACCTGCGTTCGTCGAACCAATGATCGCCGCCTCCGTCATCGTCGCGGCGCTGAACAATGTCTGGCCGGTCGTCACACGCCGTCGCTGGATTCTCGCGTTCGCATTCGGGTTGATTCACGGATTGGGGTTTGCCGGCGCGCTCACGGAACTCGGCCTGCCGGATGCGGCTCGCGGCTGGGCGCTGGCCGGATTCAACCTCGGCGTGGAAGCGGGTCAGCTGGCCATTGTCGCCTTGATTGCACCGCCACTGTTTACGCTGCGCAACTCAAAGATCTATCGGTATGTGGTGCTGCGCGCCGGTTCACTTTTCATTGCCGTGATCGGGGCGTTCTGGCTCACAGAGCGCGTGGCCGGCGTATGACTGTTTCAGCGCAGAACGACCGCGCCGCGGCCGGCGATGGCGACAGTGTCGCATAGCGACGATCGAAGCAATTGACCGAGAATGTCGATCACAGTGCGACCTCTGGCAACGCCGCGCGAAAGCCCATCATCCAGATTGGGGCGGCCGGCTGTAGGTGCTCAGGGACGCGGAAACCGCACGCTCACCCGCAGCCCCCTGCCGTTGGGCCCGTCGTCCAGTGCGATGTGAGCGTCATGCGCGTGGGCGATGCGTTCGACGATGGATAGTCCGATACCATAGCCGGCACCCACGGATTCCGGCAGCTGGCAGAATCGCTGCAGCACACGTTCGCGGTCCGCGGCCGGGATCCCCGGTCCGGTGTCTTCCACCGACACGCCGATCGATCGCGCGTCAGCGCGAATCGAGATCCGGACATCGCCACCGATCGGCGTACAGCGAATCGCGTTGTCGAGCAGGTTGTGCAGCAACACACGAACCAGTTCCGCGTTGCCGTGCACGCTCGCTGGCCCGGATTCGTCGTAGGACAGCTCGATGTCTTTCGCGAACGCAGCCGGCGCGATCAGACCGAGCACGGACTGTGCGGCCGCCTGCAGATCGACCTCGTCGCCCATATCCATCAGGACCTCGGGCTCGAGTCGGGCCAGCACCAGAATCTGCTCCACCAACCCGCTACAGGTGTTGGCGACGCCCAGGATCTGTTCGAGCGACTGCCGTTGTTCAGCATCGGTTGCCGCGGCAAGTCCGGCTTCGGCCTGCGCGCGAATCGCAGTCACCGGCGCACGCAGTTCATGCGCGGCATCGGACGCAAAACGGCTCGAACGGCTGAAGACCTCTTCGAGCCGCGACAGCAGGCGATTCAGCTCGGCTACCAGCGGGCGGATTTCGCGCGGCGTGTCGAGCATCTGCACGGGATCGAGGTGATCGGCATCGCGGGCTGAAATCTCTCGCGCCACGCGGTTCAGCGGGCCGAGACAGACCGGAATGCCCAGCCACAAAGCAACGATGGAAAGCGGCAGGCCGAGCACGATCGGCCACAGGGAATGCGCAAGCTCGTCGGCCGCCCGCGCTTCTCGTAGGTCAATCGGCGACGCGACTGCGGCCACGGTGCCGTCCGCGCCCGCGACGCTCTGGCAACGCCATGGTTCACCGTCGAGCGAGATGTCGCGGGGCGTTCCGGGCGGCCCGCAGTCGAACGCGATGCGACCATTCCTGGCTTGTGGGTCTCCGGTCGCACGATGAACCGAAACCCGCAACCTCGGGTGGTCTGGTTCCGGTGGCGTGGCTTCCGCGTTCAGCCCGCCACCGGCAAGAGATGACGCGAGTCGCGCGAGTTCTGCGTCAAAGTGTGCGCGCTCACGTTCGCCTGCCATCACGGCCGCGATGACCAGCACCACGGTCCAGACGATGACCGCCAGTGCGCCTAAAATCGAGAACAGCCGATGGTGCAGCGAGTTCACGCTGCGGGTACTGACAGCGTGTAACCGAGACCGTGAACGGTACGAATGACCTTCGCCGGGAGTTTCTTGCGCAGGTTGTGGATGTGAACTTCGATGCTGTTGCTGGCGAGTTCGCGAACCTGCCGGTCAAAGGCTCTCTCCAGCACGGCGCGGGTCACGATCTGGCCGGGGTGCTCGACCAGGCTGCGCAGGATGCAGAACTCGCGGCGTGACAGCGCGACTTCCTCGCCGCGCAGGGTCGCGGTGTGGGTGTGCAGGTTCAGTTCCAGATCGGCAAAGCGCAGCAGATGCCGGTCCGGCTCTGCGTGCCGTCGACAGATGGCCTTGAGCCGCGCGCCCAGTTCCGGGAATTCAAACGGTTTCGCCAGGTAGTCGGACGCGCCAAGTTCGAACGCGCGCAACTTGTCGCGCAGCGTGCCGCAGCCGCTCAAGACCAGCACCGGAAGCGTGCTGAACAGTGATTTGAATTCGGCCAGCAGCTGCAGTCCGTTGCCGCGGGCGAGCACGAGGTCGAGGATCGCGACATCAAAACCGCCGCGCTTCAGCGCAGACCGTGCCATCGCCAGATCGCCCGCCAGTTCCACCTCGTAGCCAATTCCGGCGAGCAAACGGGAAAGTCCGTCGGTGAGCGCGGGGTCATCGTCGACCAGCAGCAATCGCATTGCGGAAGACTCCATGGGCAAGCCCGGGTACTTGGACAGACTGCTTCAACGGGCCGTGGCCCTCTGTGAAATTGTAGAACCCCGAGAGGGTCTGCCCCCCCGGTGTTGCGCCGTTGCACGTTGACATATGTCAACAACGCAACAAGTTGCCAGGCCGCGACAGGAAATTAATTTTTTTTTAATTCCGTCGCTCTACATTTCTGGCAACGGGACACGCCGGTCGATCGTCGTGCGCGCATTCCCGCCCTAGAACCAAACCAGGGCCTCTGGCCCACGTCGCGTCGGTCTCCCCGGCCGGGCGACGCATAACACTGGATGAAGGAGGGGCTCATGGTGCTCGCACGCCGAAGTGCTGCTGTTGCCGCGTGGTTGCTGTCCCTGGCCCTGCCGGGCCTGGCTCTTGCGGATACGCCAGCCGTAAACCCAATCACGGCAATGATTGATTCCGGCCAGTTGTGCATGAACTGCCATAACGGCTCCAATCCGGATGCCCCCAGGGTGCCGACCGCCGGCCCTGACAGCAATGAGCCGGCGATCTGGCTCAGTAAGCACGGGGTCAAGGCCGACGGGCGTACACCGGCGGCGAACGGTGGCTGTCAGGCCTGCCACGGCGACGCCAGCGAGCATCTGAAGAATCCCAAGGCCTCGCATCCCAAGAGCCTCAAGCACGCCAGCGCCGACGAGAAGAACGAGGTTTGCACCGGCTGCCACAAGGGCGGCAAGCACATGTTCTGGGCTGGCAGCGCGCACGAGTCGCGCGGTGTTGCCTGCGCGAGCTGCCACACGGTTCACGAGGCGCATGACAAGGCGCGCGACAAGGAAACGCAGACCGAGGTCTGCTTCACCTGCCACAAGGACAAGCGCTCAGAACTGCACCGGCCTTCGCACCACCCGGTGCTGGAAGGTGAGATGGGCTGTTCGGACTGCCACAACCCGCACGGCTCGGCGGGCACGAAGAACCTGATCAAGGACAGCGTCAACGAGACCTGCTACCAGTGCCATGCCGAGAAGCGCGGTCCGTTCGTGCACAACCATCAGCCGGTGACCGAGGACTGCACGATCTGCCATAACCCGCACGGCACGATCGTTGCGAACATGCTCAAGTACCGGCCACCGTATCTGTGCCAGGAATGCCACAGCCATACGAGTCATCCGGGCCAATTGCCCACGCTCCCGGGCTCGCGCTCGACCAGTTCCAGCCTCATGGGCACGGTGGGTCGCGGCTGCCTGAACTGCCACACGAACATCCACGGCGGAAACAGCACGCAGAACAGTGCGACCGCCGGCCGGTTCCGTCGCTGATCACCAGGGGAGACGAACATGAAAACCAACAAACAGACCTGGGTACTGACCGCGATCTCCGCGGCCATCGCGACGGTGCTTGCGACTTCCGTGCAGGCCGAAGGCGGGCTGGACTTCAAGGGCAGTAGCGTGTCGGTCGGCGTCGGTCACTGGAGCGGTGAGCGCGAGCAGTTCGGCATGTTCGACGGCATTCGCGACGACGAGACCATCCTGCTGCTGGACGCGGACCTGCGTGGGCGCGATCTGAGCAATGGCTCCTGGCTCACGGGCAAGGTGCGTGACCTCGGCATCGACAGTCGCGAGTTCGACATCCACTACCAGCAGCAGGGCAGGTTCGGACTGGGCCTGAGTTACGACCGCATCGTGCGCAACGCGCCGTGGACGGTGAATACGGGCATGGCGGGCTTTGGCACGACCGAGCAAATGGTGCCCGATTCTGCCGATGGCTATGTGCCGGGTACGGGTGCCGACCGGCATATCGGCACGGACCGTGAAAAGATCGGGCTGGACGGCTTTTACTACATCACGCCCCAGTTCAACATCAAGATCGACTTCAAGAACGAGGAAAAGGACGGCACGCGCCACTGGGGGCGTGGCGGCCAGCCCGAGTTCGCGGTCGAGCCGATCGATTCCACGATCAAACAGGTCGAAGCCACACTGAACTACGTCGGCGACCAGTTGCAGCTATCGGGCGGTTACTACGGCAGCTGGTATGACAATGACCACGACCTGGTCACGAGCTACCGCGGCATCATGTCGCCGGGCTCGGAATACTACCTGTCGCTGCCGATGAGCAACGAGGCGCATCAGGTGTTCCTGAACGGTGGTTTCAGTGTTACGCCCACGACGCGCGCGACCTTCCGTGCCTCGTACACGCATGCGACCCAGGACGAGCATCTGCCGACCGCGGACATTCCGGGCCTGGCCGACCCGATCGCTCCATCGAGCCTCGACGGCGAGTTGGATACGACACAGCTGTACTTTGGACTCACGGCTCGGCCATTGCCGATGCTGCATCTGGCCGCGAGCGTGAACTATCACCGGGTCAACGAGAAGACGCCAGAGTGGTTGGTCGTTACCACGGGCAGCGGTGTTCACAGCACCCCGCTGGACTACGAGACGCTGACCGGCAAGGTCGAGGGTACCTACACCTTTGGCCATGGACTCAGCCTGATCGCCGGTGTGGACTACCGCGAGCAGGATCGCACGGTGCCGTTCGGCGCCGACGGCGACATGGACGGGCTGGATGACGAGCGCTACGTGCCGTGGCGTGCGGACATCGACGAGACCACCTACCGCATCCAGTTGCGCAAGGCGATGTCCGAGACCATCAACGGCTCCATTGCCTACCTGCACAGTAAACGCGATGGGTCGGACTATGCGCCGGCCGTGCATTCGGAAGGCGTGGCGGGCTCGGGCATCAACCCGATCAACATTGCCGACCGTGATCGAGACAAGATTCGCGGAACGGTGAACTGGACGCCAACGGAGAACCTCGGCCTGCAGTTCACCGCAGAGCATTCGCAGGACGACTACGGCCCCGGCTCAAACCGATATGGACTGAGCGAAGGCACGGCAAACTTCTATTCCGTGGACGCGGACTTTGCAATCAACGCGGATTGGCACGTCACGGCCTGGGCCGCGTATGACCGCACCGAGGCCGATCAATTCAACGGCAGCTGGGATCGCGTTACCGAAAACCACGAACTCGACCGTGACAGTACGCTGCGCGATACCGGAACCTCCGTGGGCCTGGGTATTGAAGGCAAGCCCATGGGTCGGCTCAAGGTCGGTGCGAACGCGAGCTATACCCGTACCAAGAGCGAGTACAACGACACGGTCATCCCGATCGGTGAAAACGGTGATCCGGATACGGACTACAACGCCGCCAGCGGCGGTCCGCTGGATGACGTCGTCAACAAGGCGACGATCCTCAATGCGTTCGCCGAGTACTCGCTGTCAAAGAGTTCACTGGTGCGTGTGGACGTCATCCACGAGCGCTGGCGCACCAACGACTGGAGCTGGCAGTTCGCCGATGGTTCCCCGTTTACCTACGGCACGACGAACGACGGCACGACCGTGCTGCAGGATCCAAAGCAGTCGGCTACATTCGTGGGCGTTCGATACAAGCACATGTTCGAGTGATGTTGTCAGGCGGGTCGAGACCGGACCCGGACCGCGCGGGTGGTCTGGGTCCCGGTCGGTCTCGGTGCCCGATGTCGCGAGACTAGATTTCGCCAAGCCCGCTTTCGCGTGAATTATCGGGGTTCATATGATCAACATCCCCATTGACCCAGGCTTCCTACGGCAAGGTTGCCGGTCGACACGCCACATGAATTTCGGAGAAATCGGTAATGAGCATAAAGAACATTGTTCTGGCCGCAATCGTCGGACCTATCGCGCTCGCGATCACGCCGGTTCGAGCCGAGTCGCCCGCCGCGGCCATGGTGAGTCATCCTTGTGCGGGTTGCCATGGCACGCTTGGCCAAAGCCAGGGGCAGGCGCCGCTGATCGCGGGGCTTCCGGCGACCTACATCCGTAGCGCCATGCTCGCCTACAAGAGTGGCGAGCGCGCCTCGACCATCATGGGGCGGCTTGCACGCGGCTACTCGGACGAGGAGATCAACGCCATGGCGGATTTCTTCGCGGCCCAGCCGTGGAAACCTGCCGCACAGACTGTGGATACAGGCCTTGCCGCGCATGGTGGCGAGTTGCAAGCCAGCCGCTTCTGCTCGGCCTGCCATGGCCCGACCGGCGTCTCGCCCAGCCCGACCACGCCGAACCTGAACGGCCAGTACGCGGACTATCTGTATTTTCAGATGCAGGACATCCAGAACCCGGCGGTCGGAATCTCCGCCGGTGCATCCGTGATGCGGGCGATGTTCACGGGCCTGTCTGAAGAGGACAAGCTGGCGCTGGCGGCCTTTTACGCTAGCCAGAAGTAACCGAAGATTTGCTCAGAGGATCGGCACATGTCTCGAATCAATCGCAGAGAATTCGTCGGCCTGCTTGGTGGCGGGCTGCTGCTGGGCGCGGCGGGTATCCCGCTGTCCGCCCGCGCGGGGGCGAAGGCGCGGGTCGTGGTCATTGGGGGGGGGTATGGTGGCGCGACGGCCGCAAAGTATCTGCGCCTGTACGACCCGGGCATTGAGGTTATGCTGATCGACCGCGATGAAAAATTCATCTCCTGCCCGTTGAGCAACGAAGTTCTTTCGGGCGAGCGCGCGATGGAGTCGCTGACGATCGGATTTGATGGGTTGGCCGCGCGCGGTGTGAAGGTCGTCCACGCCGAGGTTGGCGAGATCGATGCAGCTGCCAAGCGCGTGAAGCTCGGCAATGGTCAGACGTTGGGGTATGACTATCTGGTTGTGTCCCCGGGCGTGGACCTGCGCTGGGATTCCATTGCCGGCTATAGCGAGACCGCGGCCGAGATCATGCCGCATGCCTGGAAGGCCGGGCCGCAGACCCTGCTGCTCAAAAAGCAGATCGAGTCCATGCCCGATGGCGGTACCGTCATCATCGCGGCGCCGCCGAACCCGTTTCGTTGTCCGCCTGGTCCATACGAGCGAGCGGCGCAGATTGCGCTGTACTGCAAGCACCACAAGCCGCGTTCGAAGATCATGATTTTGGACGCCAAGAGCAAGTTTTCCAAACAGGGCCTGTTCCAGGCTGGCTGGAAGCAGCACTACGGCGACATGATTACCTGGGTGTCGAGCAGCGACGACGGCAAGGTTCTGGGTGTGGATACCGGCAAGCGCATCGTGATGACCGAGTTCGCAGAGCATCATGCCGATGTCGCGAACATCATCCCGGCGCAGAAGGCCGGCGCGATTGCAGCCCGCGCGGGGCTCGTGGATGAATCCGGTTGGTGCCCGGTCGACCAACGCAGCTTCGAGTCCACGCTGCACAAGGATGTCTTTGTGATCGGCGATGCCTGCATCGCCGGTGCCATGCCGAAATCTGGCTATGCGGCGAACTCACAGGGCAAGGTCGCGGCTGCGAACATTGCCGCGCGCGCGAACGGACACAGCGTGGCGCCGCCGTCGTACGTGAACACGTGCTACAGCCTGATCGCGCCCGAGCACGGCATATCGGTGGCCGGCGTGTATCAGTTCGTGGATGGAAAGATCGTAAGCGTCAAGAACTCTGGTGGGGTATCCCCGGCCGACGGCGATACCGCTCTGCACAAACGCGAAGCCGTGTACGCGCACAGCTGGTATCGCAACATCGTTGGTGACATCTGGGGCTGAGGTGCGGGGCCCAATGACTCAGGGTCGTTGTGCGACACACGGATGTGTCGCGATTTTGTGATGATCAGCTCAATCCGCTCCTGACTGCCAGATAGTGCCTCCTCGTGTCGCCGGAAATTCTGAATCGCTCGGAGTTTTTCTGAACTTCAGCGCAGCACGGCCGCGCCGCGGCCGGCGATGGCACGCAGTGTCGCAAAGCGACGATCAAAGTAACTGATCGAGAATGTCGAGCGCGGTACCACCTCGGGCAGCGCCGCGCGAAAACCCATCATCCAGATCACCGCGGCCTGCATGAAGTCCGGGATCAGCCGGATCTCCCGTGCATCGAGCGGGCGCAGCGACTGGTAGCCCGAAACGAATGCCGTGCGCACGCTCGAGGGCAGGTCGACCGTAAACGCGTATTGCAGGAACTTCGCGACCTCGAACACCCGCCAGCCGGGTCCGCACTGGTCGAAGTCGAACAGGGTCGGATCGTCGTCATCGCCAAAGTGCACATTGCCGGTGTGGATGTCGCCGGCACACACGCCCCACAGCGGCGGCTTGCGTGGCAGGTCCGCGACGGCGCGGCGCAGGGTCGTGCCGATCTGCTGGAGCAGTGCCAGGTCGTTCGGGCGCGAGCGCAACAGTGGTTCGAGCATCTTGATCGGGGTGTCGATCAGCGTCTCGACATCCAGCGCGGCGCGGCGGTGCGGCGTGCGAAAGTCCTTGCACAGGGTGTGCATCTCGGCCACGCGCATACCCAGTGCGCGGGCTTGGGATTCGGTCAGGCAGCGACCGACCGAGCGCCCCGGCGCCTCGATGAACAGCACGGCGATGCGCGGGCCCTCGGGGGCGTCGATCAGTGTGTAGGGCCGGCCGTCTTTCGTCTGCATCGGCCAGGCGGCGGGAAAGTGTTTGCTCTTCAGGAACAGCAGGAGTTCCAGTTCATAACGGATCGCCGCCTCGTCGCGCAGGCGCGGTCGGTACACGCGCAGATAGAAGCGCTGCGCTTCTGTGTCGACGCGGTAGGTGTCGTGCATGCCGCGCGCGAAGTACGTGCACTCGGCCGAGCGCGGCAGCTCGTACTGCGGGAGAATGAGTTCGGCGATCCCGTTTGGGTCGGGTACCGAACTCATCACGGTGATCGGGGTAGGCTCGTTCACGCTGTTCTTAGAAGTGAGCTGCACGCATGACACCACCGTTCCATCTGGCCTTCCCGGTGGATGACCTGGAGGCCGCGACCCGATTCTACCGCGATGTGCTCGGCTGCGGGCTGGGTCGTTCGGCGCCGGACTGGGTTGATTTCGACCTCTATGGCCACCAGATCGTCGCGCATCACGCGCCCGGGCTCGCCGGCCGGCAGGCGTTCAATGGCGTCGACGGCGATGCCGTACCGGTGCCGCATTTCGGCGTGGTGCTCGGCTGGGACGACTGGCAGCGACTCGCCGAACGGCTGAGCGAGCACGGCGTGGCGTTCGAGATCGAGCCGCATATCCGCTTTGCCGGCCGGGTCGGCGAGCAGGCGACGATGTTCTTTCGTGATCCTGCCGGCAACGCGCTGGAATTCAAGGCGTTTCGCGATCCGTCGCAATTGTTTGCGCGCTGAATTCCGCGCGCGAGTTTGTTACCTTGGCCCGCCTCGCAACGGGTCGTTTCTGACTGGAGTGATGCATGTCCGCTGACATCAAGGCGCTTTACGACGCCGAACCGAAATCGCCCCTGTACGTCGCGATCAACCGGGTGCTCGTGAACAACGATCCCGCGCTGATGCGCATGATGAAGCAGGCGAGCTCGAAGATGTGCCTCGCCACGGCGCTCACCCCGGGCTTCCGCGGTTTCGACCTGATGCGCCAGCTCGGTACCTGCCCGATGGGGCTGCGCTGGGGCGCGAGTTCCGACATGAGCGAGAAGCTCTCGCATATCTGGATAGACCAGTTCACCTACTGGGAGAGTCCCGAGGCGCACGAGCGTTTCCACGAGACCTACGAGGACGTCGTGGTCGACGCCTGCGCAAAGTGCGGCGACGTGCTGCTCGACGGGCCGGAGGAGCCGGTCTATCGCGTGGTCGCCTCGGACCTGCCGAAGCTGATCTCGAAGAACCAGATGATCAAGCGCGGGTTCGAGAACGCCGGCGACACCAGCGGCTTCGCGCTCGATTCCGGCGAGACGGTCACGGTGCTGGCGCGCCACATCGTGCGGCCCGGCAAGGAGGCCGAATTCGAGAACGCCGAGATCCAGACCATGTCGCTGCTCAAGGAAACGCCGGGCATGATCGGCTACCAGATCCTCAAGCGCGTGGGGCTTTCGACGCTCGGCAGCGGGCACGCGACGGTCGAATCCGTGATGCAGGACCTGATCGATCCGTCCGGGCCAAAGCTCAAGCGCACCGCCGAGGTCTGGGAAGGCTACACGGTGCCGGCCGAATACTTGGTCATGGTCGAGTGGGAGGACCTGCGCTCGGCGCAGTCCGGCATGCCGCATGTGAACGTCAAACCCGAGATCCTGTTCCTGCACGGTCCCGGCGTGCTCGACAACTGCCTGCGCATGCCCAGCGTCATGATCAGCGAGTCGATGTTCCGCGAGCACGGCTACCGCGAGATTCTCGCCGGCATGGCCCCGGCGCTGAGCGGCGGCAGCGTCGGCAAGAGCGCTGGCGCCAAGCGTCGCCCGAAGGGCAAGTAGCACCGACCGACGGCTGCTGGCGGCTGGCGGCTGGCGGCTGGCGGCTGGCGGCGAGCTAGTTACAGCTCTGTCAGTAGTACCTGTTGACAGCACTGTCAATAGCAGGGTGTAAGATGGCGGAACCATGGGAACCAAAGGGCCACGACCCGGGCGCATCCGGCGGACCGCCGACGACGCACGCGAGCTGATCCTGGACGCCGCCGAGGCCCAGCTGGCGCGCCAGGGCCCCGACTCGCTGCGCCTGGTCCAGCTCGCCGACGAGATCGGCATGTCGCACCCGGCGATCCTCCACCACTTCGGCAGCCGCGACGGCCTGGTCCGCGCCGTGGTCGAGCGCACCGCGCGGCGCATCGAGGCCCAGGTGTTCGCCACCCTGCGCGGCGATCTGGGCGACGACCAGGCGGTGTCGCTCATGGAGCGGCTGTTCCGCGCCCTCGCCGACGAGGGCCACGCGCGCCTGCTGGTGTGGATGTACCTCAGCGGCCACGACGTCGACCCGGTCGGCTACGGCGTCCGCATGCAGCACATCGCGCAGACGATCCACGCCATGCGGGTCGCGGGCGGCGCGTGCGGCGCCACCAAGGCTGACGCCGAGGACACGCTGTTCACCGTCCTGCTCGCCGGCCTCGCGCTGTTCGGCAACGCGATCGCGGGCGACGCGCTGCGGACGAGCGCGGGGATCGGAGACGACGTCGACGCGGGAGCGAACGGGAGATTCTTGACGTGGCTGGCGAAGCTACTGCGGGAGCACCTCGAGGGCGCGGGCAGCGCGGGCAGCGCGGGCAGCGCGGGCGGCGCGGGCAGCGCGGGCAGCGCGGGCACCGAGCGCAGCGCTCGGAGAGAGTAACGGGCGCCGCGCGGAGCGGCAGAGCCGACCGGGTCCGCCGGCCGGATCCGTTTCCGCGATCCGTGGTCCGTGACCGTGACCGGGATCCGTGACCGGGATCCGTTTCCGTTTCCGTTTCCGTTTCCGCTTCCGCCTCCGCCTCCGCCTCCGCCTCCGCCTCCGCCTCCGCCTCCGCCTCCGCCTCCGCCTCCGCGGCCTCCCCCGCGGCCGCCTCACCCGCCGATCAGACGGAAGCTGCCCGGCGCGACCCTCACCTCGGCGCCGACCGGCTCGACCTCGACGTCGTCTCGCGCCTTCAGCTCCTCGACCGCCGCCGCCGTCAGCAGGATCTCCTTGGCGCGCGCGACGTCCTCGCCGAGCTTGCTGGCGGCGTTGACCTCGGCGCCGTAGACGTCGTGGTCGCCGATGCGCAGCAGCCGGCCGTAGCCGATGCCGACGCACAGCAGGATCAGCTCCTCCTCGGCGCGGCCGACGTTGATCCGCTCGCACGCCGCCATCATCGCGCGCGCGCAGTCGAGGGCGGCGTCGGGGCGGCGGTACAGGATCAGGAAGCTGTCGGCCTCGGCCTTGATGAGGATGCCGTCGTGGTCGGCGACGATCGGCAGCAGCAGCTCCTTGTGCTCGTGGATCGTCTGCAGGAAGTGGATGACGCCGTACTCCTCGACGCGTCGCGAGAAGCCGGACAGGTCGGTGAACATCACGGCCCAGGTCTCGCCGAACAGGTCCCAGATGCGGCGGTCGATCGCGGCCTTGTCGGCGCCGGGGCGGGTGCGCTCCTCGATGAGCCGCCACAGCCGCGCCTCGCTGCCCTTGAGACGTGGATCGCCGGGGTCGAACATGGCTCCCAGGATACTCGTGTTGCCAGCGTCGCGTTCGGCAACGCGCGCCCCGCCGGCCAGACCACGCGGCCCACCGATTCTCGCAACCTGCGTGCGCCGGCGGCTGGCACGTCGGTTGCTGCCGCCCCCGGTCGAGATGACCTCCCCCATCCACGACGACTCCCTCGTGCCGTCCTCCTCCACCCCGGCGATCCCGACGCTGCTGGCCCGCGCGATGCGCCGGCTGCGCACCGGCACCGCCGCCGCCGGTGCCGGCGGCCTCGCCCTCACCGGCGCCGCCGCGCTGCAGCTGCCGCTGGCCGCCGCCTGCGTCGACGATCCCGAGCTGGGCTCGGCCGAGCAGGCCGACTGGGCCCAGTTCGAGGGCCAGCGCAACACCTCCATGGTCAGCTTCACCGGCGACCACTGGTCGGTCTGTCGCCAGCCCAACACCCGCTTCGGCTGCGGCTCGATCGACGTCTTCGTCAAGCTGCGCGTCAAGCCGGTCGCCGGCGCTGACCTGGCGTGGAAGCGGGTCGGCGTGGTGTACCACACGCCCGACGACCTCTCCGAGCGCACCGCGGTCGGCTACTACGTCGGCAGCAACGGCAGCGACGAGGAGTGGCACGTCGTCATGAACGTGCCGACCTGGCAGACCACGGTGCTGTTCGACAGCTGGTACCAGGACGGCGCCGGCCACACCTTCCTCGACGACAACCAGGGCGAGCTGCACGTCGTCAACGAGGGCCCGGACTACCAGGTCATCCGCATGGAGCCGTGGACCAGCACCGTGACGGTCACCGACGACGGCGTCCAGGGCACGCTGTCGATGCAGATCGCCGACCTCGACTACGACAAGGGCATCGAGCTGGTGGCGTCGAAGGACGGCTG
Organism: Chromatiales bacterium; assembly: GCA_020445605.1. NCBI lineage: Bacteria > Pseudomonadati > Pseudomonadota > Gammaproteobacteria > Chromatiales > Chromatiales bacterium. Next base: position 1,214 of record JAGRGH010000014.1, on the reverse strand, counting down.
GCAGACGGTGATCCGCCTCGGCATGGGCAGCGCCGGCGACCACAACGCCTGGTACTGGGTCGAGGACTTCCCGTGGAGCCCGGGCCGCGAGCGCTGGCAGATCGACCTCGACCTGCCGGGCGGCGCCGACGCCTTCGAGTACGCGGTCGTCTACCGCCACGGCGTCGTCAACGGCGCCCGCACCTACGAGTTCTGGGACAACAACGGCGGCAGCAACTACCGCGTCGACAAGCAGACCCCGGGGCCGACGTGATCGCCGCGCGCGCCGTCACCGCCGCGGCCGCGCCCGGCGCCGATCGCGTGGCCACCGATCTGCACGGCCACACGATCTTCTCCGACGGCCGCGCCACGCCCGAGGACTACGTCCAGTTCCGCGCCGAGCTCGGCCTCGAGGTGATCGCGATCTCCGATCACGACACCTTCGCCGGCGTGCCGCGCGCGGCCGCCGCGGCGCGCACGCTCGGCGTCACGCTGCTGCCGGCGATGGAGGTCACCTCGTTCGTCCACTTCGGCACGCCGCGCGCCGAGCAGGTCCACGTCCTGGCCTACTTCCCGCCGGGCCGCGCCCTCGACGGCACGCTCGGCGACACCGCGCTGGGCGCGCGGGCGGTGCGGGTGTGCCGGCGCTGGCGCGAGCTGTGCCTCGACTGGCTCGACCGGCTGCCGGCGGCGCGCCGCTGGTTCATCGACCCCGATCGCGCGCTCGAGCGCCGCCACGGCACCGAGTTTCCGCAGCTGCAGAGCTTCCTGAACCTGCTGCTGGCCCGCGATCGCGGCGTCTACCAGGAGTTCATCCGCCACCACGTCCGGTTCTGGACCGAGGACGCCGCGCTGTTCGGCTGGTCGCCCGAGGAGGCGATCGAGACGATCCGCGCCGACGGCGCGATCGACATCGTCGCCCACCCGGCGCGGATCCGCGACAAGGCGCGGATGGCCCGCGTCCTCGATCACGCCCGCGGCCACGAGGTCTACACCTCGCGCCACGTCGCCGAGGTCGCCGCCGGCTTCCTGACCCGCGCCGAGGCCACCGGCAAGCTGTGGACCGCGTCGTCGGACGATCACGGCCACGCCACCTACGTCCGGCCCGCCGACGGCACGCCGCGCGCCACCGTCGAGCGCCTGCTCGCGGGCGGCTAGGGCGACGGCGCGTGATGGACGTCGACCGCGTCGTCGATCCGGCGGGCGCCGCCACGGTGGCGCTGCGGTGCCGGCCG
>JAGRGH010000013.1 GCA_020445605.1 Chromatiales bacterium | reverse complement strand
GCTTTTTCTACCTCTTCTCCATCCTTAAATTTAACCCCTTGTACCACTTTTGCAATCAATTGATGGCCTTTGAGTTTTCTCCAATGCTTCTCTGCTGATGTCGCAAGACTGTAAACCATCGAAAGGGTTGCCTGACGTGAACCACACCCTTTTGTTTGGGCTGAACGATGCCTTATGGTTGCAAATGTTGATTCAATCGGATTGGTTGTTCTGATATGTTGCCAGTGCATCGCCGGAAAGTCATAGAAAGTAAAGAGCTTTTCTTTATCCTTCCTAAGACACTCACAAGCTTTTGGATATTTCGCTTCATACAAGGCTATGAATTGATCAAAGGCTTTGAGGCCATCCTTTTTTGTGGGGGACATGTACATCTCATGGATCAGCCTCTTGGCATAGCTTTGGACTGCTTTTGACATTTTATCCAACACATTTGCTGTCTTGTGGACCCAGCATCTTTGATGACGGCAAGATGGAAACTCTTCTTCCAAGGCTGCCCAAAAACCCAAAGCACCATCTCCTACTGCAAGATGTGGGCTCTGGGCAAGTCCCCTTGATTTAAGATCTTGCAACACTTCTTTCCAAGATAGTTTGCTCTCACGAATCCCATCATGAATCGCTATTAGCTCCTTTGTTCCATCCTCTGTGGCTCCCATTATTACTAATAAACATGGCCTCTCTTCAGAAAGACGGACATTAAAATAGATCCCATCTGCCCATATATAAACATAACTCTTCAATGAAATATCCCTTTTATTCCAAACTAGGTATTCCTCCTCCCAGATCTTTTTTAGCCTTACTATATTCGTGGCTGAAAGTCCCTCCACGTTTTCTCCTAAAATTGCCTCCAGTGCCTCTTGCATATCTCCTGTTGACACCCCCTTAAGATAGAGAGCAGGGATTAATGCCTCCAGGCTTGGTACTCTTCTCATGTATCGAGGCAGAATCGCACTTGAAAATGGTATCCCTCTGAGTCGTGGTTGCTGAATTCTCACTACTCCAAGACCTGTTTGGATTTGCCTTTGAGGAAGGTAACCATTCCTTTTCACTATCCTCCTGCCACTTTCATCTCTATGATTCTTATGGAGTTCAAGCTGCTCCTGTACTTCAGCCTCAATTGCTTGTTGAAGCAATTTCCTTGCTCCCTCACGTAAAATCTCTTCTAGCCCTATTGTAAAATCCGAAAAAATGTCATGC
>JAGRGH010000012.1 GCA_020445605.1 Chromatiales bacterium | reverse complement strand
GCCATACAGTTGGGGCATTGGGATAAATTCACACTTATTGCCGTGTTTATTACATTTCCAATAAGTTTGGTTGTCGCGGCATTAGTAATTGTGACTTTGCGGAGGAATTAGTAGTAACGGGGTCAGAGGTGGCCTCGGTTCTTTGAACAGCTGATCCCGGTCGTATAAGTGGATCCCTGCCGTTTGGTTTACGCTGCCTCGGTCAGAGGCAGGGTAAAGGGGTCAGAGCCCTTTAATTATACACTGCGGGTGTTATGATCTCGTTCTCGCCATCGGGTGGGGTTGGAAATGCCGCGGAGCACGATTTTTTCGCCCCCGTTGAGGCTGTCGAATGAAAGGAAAAGGGGTCAGACCCCTTTTATTCACGATCTGCTCTTCGTGATCCGCCAGCCAGTCCTTCACCCTTCGAGCGTGGTGCACCTTCAGATTATGACAGCAGTGGGGTCAGACCCCTTTTATTAGACCCCTTTTATTGTGTTTGTTGGTTCGAACTGATTGGTTGTGAGGGAGACTGCAGCAACTCATGAAGCATAACAATCGACAAATCGTATACATATTTGTTGCTTGCCTAATTTTCCTTATTGTTTTTGGTGCATACCACTTTTCAGACGAACTCGGAATTGGTAAATATCTTAAATATATTTTAGGGGTTGGATTTTTTTGTACTTTTTAGTGTATTTTTTTTATCTAAAAAATTACAGAAGTAATGTTGCCAAGAGAAACCAAAACGTAAGAGTCAAGCAGCCATGGGAATTGTGAGTGGATAAAGGGGTCACCCATTAGCCGCCATGAGTCTATCAGAAAAGGGGTCAGACCCACTGCTGTCCCACAACTGGGGATTAAAAAGGCCTAAACAATAGGGGACAGACCACGGTTTTCCGCCGGAAGCCAGCCCTGATACCCTGAAACTCCACAATCAACGGACTGAACGATCATGCCAAGAAGGCCTCGGATCACCCTCCCCGGCGTACCCATGCACATCATCCAGCGCGGCAACAATCGCGACGCCT
>JAGRGH010000011.1 GCA_020445605.1 Chromatiales bacterium | reverse complement strand
TGTCCAAGGCGAAGTTCGAGCGCACGAAGCCGCATGTGAATGTCGGGACGATTGGTCACGTGGACCATGGCAAGACGACGTTGACCGCGGCGATCACCACGCACCAGTCGAAGAAGTTTGGTGGTGAGGCGAAAGGCTACGACCAGATTGACAGCGCGCCCGAAGAGAAGGCGCGTGGGATCACGATTGCGACCGCGCACGTTGAGTACGAGTCGCAGGCGCGCCACTACGCGCACGTGGATTGCCCGGGACACGCCGATTACGTCAAGAACATGATCACCGGTGCGGCGCAGATGGACGGGGCGATTCTGGTGGTGTCGGCGGCCGACGGCCCGATGCCGCAGACTCGCGAGCACATTTTGCTGGCGCGCCAGGTTGGTGTGCCCTACATCGTCGTGTACCTGAACAAGGCGGACATGGTCGATGACGCGGAGCTGCTCGAGCTCGTCGAGATGGAAGTGCGCGAGCTGCTGTCCAAATACGAGTTTCCGGGCGACGACACGCCGATCATCACCGGTTCGGCCTTGAAGGCGCTCGAGGGCGACAGCTCTGATATTGGGACTGCATCGATCGACAAGCTGATCGAAGCGCTTGATGCGTACATTCCCGATCCGGTGCGCGATACCGACAAGCCGTTTCTGCTGCCGATCGAGGATGTGTTCTCGATCTCCGGGCGCGGCACGGTGGTGACCGGTCGCGTGGAGCGCGGGGTGATCAAGGTCGGAGAGGAAATCGAGATTGTCGGCATCAACCCGACGACGAAGACGACCTGCACGGGTGTGGAGATGTTCCGCAAGCTTCTGGACCAGGGGCAGGCGGGCGACAACGTCGGTGTGCTGCTGCGCGGGACCAAGCGCGACGAGGTCGAGCGTGGCCAGGTGCTGGCGAAGCCCGGCACGATCACGCCGCACACGCACTTTGAGGCCGAGGTCTACGTGCTGAGCAAGGAAGAGGGTGGTCGGCACACGCCGTTTTTCGCGAACTACCGGCCGCAGTTTTACTTCCGCACGACGGACGTGACCGGTGCGGTGAGTCTGCCGGAGGGCACCGAGATGGTGATGCCGGGCGACAACGTGAAGATCACGGTGAAGCTGATTGCCCCGATCGCGATGGAAGAGGGGCTGCGCTTTGCGATTCGCGAAGGCGGACGCACGGTCGGTGCCGGCGTCGTGGCGAAGATTATCGA